>JADLHR010000022.1 GCA_020848665.1 Anaerolineae bacterium | reverse complement strand
GGAAGGAACCGACCGCAGGTCGGAAGGATGGGGGGTGGCCTGGAAACCAGACCACGAAGTGCATAACAGCCTCTAACGGCTGACCGCTAACTACTACTCGCTCTCACGCCGCCGTGTCGCGTCCGCTGGATCGGCTGGCGGCTCGCCAATCACCGGGGCCGCCGGCATGTCCGGGATAGACAGGCTATTCTCGGCCCGCTTTTCGACCGGCAGCGCCAGGGTGAAGGTGCTGCCCTCGTTGACGCGGCTGGCGGCGCTGAGATAGCCGCCATGCGCCTCCGCTACGGCCCGCGCCACGAACAGCCCCTGGCCCAGACCGCGCGGATCAATTGCCTTCCCGGCGGCGGTGCGCGCCTCGCCGCGATAAAACCGCTCGAAGACGTGCGGCAGATCGCGCGGGCTGATGCCGACGCCTGTATCGCTGACTTCGATCAGCAGGTAGCCTTCACGCAGGCGTCCGAGCGCGATCGCGATCTGGCCGCCTGGCTCGGTGTACTTGATGCTGTTGTCCACCAGGTGGCCGAGCGCCCATTGCAGCCGCCGGTCGTCGCCGATGATCGCCAGCCGCTGGTCGTTGACGACCATCACCCCCAGCGACAACTCGGCGCGGCGGATACGCGATTCCAGCCCCTGGATAACGTTGAAGATAAGCTGGGGTAGGGCGATTTCCTGCTCGCGCACGGCGAAGCTGCCCGCGCCGATCTCCGAGATGTCCAGTAGCTCGATAATCATACGATCCAGCACGGCGGCGTTGCGGCTGATCGCTTCGAGGAACTTGCGGTTCGGTGGGCGGTCTTCTGGCATGGCGAGCAGCACTTCGCTCATGCCCTTGATTGCCGCCAGCGGGGTGCGCAGCTCGTGGCTCATCTGCGTGACGAACTGGTCTTTCAGCCGGTCGGAGAGCGCGTCGCGGGTTACGTCGCGCAGCATCAGAACCGTGCCGAGGCGGATGCCCTGTGGATCGGCTACGATCGCGAGCTGCGCGCCGATCACGCGGTCGTTGACTTCGACGCGCTGCGCCTTGCCAAGCGTGATCTCGCCGTCCAGCGCCGTCTGCTGGCGGGCGGCGGCGAACATCTTACCCAGGTCGCTGTCCCAGAAGGCACGCGTCGAGCCGAGCAGGTCGCGCGCGGCCTGGTTCATCAGCACGACGGCGCCCTGATTGTCCTGCATGATCACGCCTTCGCTGATCACGGCTAGCACACCAGTCAGCCGGGCGATGTCGGTGGTCTGATTCTGCGTGAGTTCTTCCAGACGATGGATTGTGCCCTGCGCGGCGCGCTCGGCCTCAGCGGAGCGGCTTTTGCGGCGCAGACCGCCGTACAGGCGCTCGAACAGGCGTCCGGTGTTTGACCCCAGCGCGTCAACCGACTGCATCATGCTGGCAACCGGTCCGGTGCGATCCGAGGGGGCGGAATCCTGTGGATTGGACATGCATTGGCCTCGGCCGCGCGGGCGGCCTGCTGGACGCGCGGCTAACCGGCGGCTCGGCGCTGATACACGGTGTCGAGCATTTGCTTGAGTTCGAACAGGTCCGGCAGCGGCTTGAAAATAATGTGATCGACCCCATAGTCCTTCAGCATCGCGTTCCGCTCGCCTTCGGACAGGCTGAAGGCGGTCATCAGCACGATCGGGATTTCTTGCAACGGCTCGACTGCGCGAATCCGCTGCGCGATTTCATGGCCTTTGTGGCCGGGCATCCGGATATCCATCAGGGCCAGCTCTGGTAGGTCGCCCTCGAAGCTGCCGGCTTCTACCTGGTCAAGCCAGCGCCAGGCCTCATGTCCGTTGCGAAACGCCAGCGGAGTATGCTGCCAGACCTGAAACATTGTCTTGACGATGTTCCGGATGTCCTCTTCGTCCTCGACGACCAGCCAGGGTCTCACTTCGGCCCTCCACTTCATCGATCCTCGCATCCGATCTGCCGCGCCGGTGGCTACCGGACAGGGCATTCGTCGGGCACGCTCGCCTAATAGTTTAATACTATCTGTTTTTTGGCGCGAGTAACACTCCGGCGCGTTTTGCGCGGCGCGCCGGGCAAATTTGCGGTTTCACCTTGCCACGCCTATAGTGTACATCGATACGAGCGCATCGGGCATGGCCGGGCGCCGGCGTGCTCTGCCCGGAAGAACCGCATTGAGGACTCAAGCGTTGCCGACGTGGATGGTGGTCGAGGACGAGCCGGATATTTACGAGCTTTTGCTTGCGATGTTCGAGATTTGGGGGATTCGGGGCGTCGCGTTCGTCGATGGACCGGAAGCGGTGGCGTGGGTCGATGATGTTGATCAAGGGCGCGTGCGCGGCGAGCTGCCCGAAGTCGCGCTGCTCGACGTGCGGCTGCCCCAGCTTAGCGGCCCGCATGTCGCGCAGCGGCTGCGGCGCAGCTCCCGGCTGGGACAGATCGGGATCGTGCTGATCACGGCCTATCGCCTGTCACCTGACGACGAGAAGCTGGTCATGGCGGAAGCGCAGGCGGACCTGCTGCTGTTCAAGCCGCTGCCATCTCTGGCGGAATTACGCGAAATGATCGAGCGGGTGATTGTCCGCCGCAGGCAGGCGCAGCCCGCCCCGCCAGCACTTGCGGCATCACCGGTTCCCGCGCCGGGCGACGAATCTCTTGCCGTTCTGCCCGCGCCATCTGTCCCGCCGCTCAAAGAAGCGGCTGCAGCGCCAGAGCCGGGCGCGCCAGAGGCGCCGGGCGCGGGTGCGGCGCAGCCAGGCGCGCGATCGGGCGCTTCGACAGGGGGTGACGATGCAGAACATTAATCCTTCACGCAATATCGATCGGCGCGGGCGCTATTACCTCTTTATCGGCGGCGTTGCCTTTTTCGGCGGCGCGATCGCGATCACGCTCGGTATCCTGTTCTTCTTCTTTCCGCTGTGGGACACTCTTATTTTCGATGCGCTGCGCGTGCTGATGATTATCGTTGGAATCATCGCCGTGCTCGCCGGGATCGGCGTGATCATCCGCGCGCTGACGCTGCAAAAGGACAATCTGCTGGCCTACGCCGTCGGCGAGGCGCTCGGCCAGTTCCTCGATAATCGCTATACCTACCTGCGCAACGTCAGCAAGCGCGGCGTCGGCTATATCGACGCGGTGCTGGTCGGGCCGCCCGGTGCGCTGGTCTTCCGCATCGTCGATTACCAGGGCACGTGGATCAACGAGCGGGCCGAGTGGCGCACGATCAACGCCAAGGGGCAGCTTCGCGGGGCGGGGACGAATCCGACGCGCGAGTGCGTGCGTGATGTGCTGGCGCTGCGCAAGTTCCTCGCCAAACGCGGGCTGAGCCAGGTGCCGGTCTACGCGCTGATCGTGTTCACATCCGAGTTTGTCAAGCTCTCGGCAGAAGGTCCCGCCGTGCCGATCTGCGAAATCCCGACGCTGTTCCCCATCCTGCGCCGCGAGTATCTTGCCGACGAGCGCGTCGCGCCGCCGGCCGTGCGCGCCGCGGTAGACGCCATCATCGACGGCTAACGCGGGCGTTGGGCCTGCGTGCCGCGAGAGAACCGGATGCCGAAGGGCCAGCCCCCCGAAGAATACTACGACGACCCGGACGAGTACGGCGCGTACGACAAGTACGACGAGTACGGGGCGGATACGGACGTCTACGGCGCCTATCCGGATGACGATTCCACCGCCGAATACGACGAATACTCGGAGTACAGCCTCTATGACGGCCGGTACGAGGTGGCGCCGGACGACGCCGAGAACGCTTACGAGTTGTACGACGCCGTTTATCGCAAAACCGCCGCGCAGGCCGAAACCAGGCTGGAACGCCCGCGCCGTCCGCGCAAGGCCAGACCGCCCGCGCCACCACCACCGGGGCCGGTACGCGCCTGGTGGCTCCGGACGCAGGGCGCTGTGTTGCGTGTGATGTTTCCGGCAGCGGGCATCGCGCTGCTGTTCGC
>JADLHR010000021.1 GCA_020848665.1 Anaerolineae bacterium | reverse complement strand
TACATGGGCGCGATTGGCTTCTGCTCGAACGTTGAATATCTCGAAGAGCTTGGCGTTGAGCCGCCGACCTCGTGGGAAGCCTTGCTCGACCCCGCGCTGAAGGGCAATATCGCAATGGCGCACCCCGCGACCTCCGGCACAGCGTTCACTTCGTTCTGGACGATTGTGACGCTGAAGGCCGACGAGATGGAAGCTGCTGAAGAAGGCGCTGGCTACGACGAAGAAGGCAACCCGACCGAGGCCGCAATCGACGCCGCGTTCGAGTACTTCGCCGAGCTTCACCAGAACATTCTCCAGTACACGCGCTCCGGCTCTGCCCCCGGCCAGATGGCCGCAACCGGCCAGATCGGCGTCGCAATCATCTTCGCGCATGACTGCGTAAAGCTCCAGGTCGAAGGCTTCGAGGGCGTGGTAGTCAACACCTTCCCTGAAGAAGGCACCGGCTATGAGATCGGCGGCATGGCCCTGATCAAGAATGGCCCAGAGCCGGAGACGGCCAAGCGGTGGATCGAGTGGGCGCTGACGCCTGAGGCGCAGGCCATCGGCGCGACGGTGAACTCGCTGCAGCTGCCGACCAACCCGAACACGCCGGTTTCCGATCTGTCTCCCAAGTTCGAAGACATTAACCTGGTGGACTACAACTTCATCGCGGCGGGAATGCACCGCACCGAGATAGTCGAGCGCTTCGACGCCGAGATCGCCCCGCAGCCTACCGAGTAAGGGGCGCTTCGTTTCCTGATCGTCTATCTTTCGGCGGTGGAGCCGTCGCACGCCGGACGCTCCACCGCCGGACCACCCAACCACTGCATACGGAGACAGTCACCGTGGAAACCGCCACCCCCAAGCGCCGGATCGCACCCATTCAGACCCTCACCCGCAACCGCCGGATCGCGGAGTTCTGGCGCATCTTTCAGGACCCGGTTCTCTTTACCGGGCTTGTGCTGGTCGTGCTGTTCGTCGCCATCGCGATCATCGACCCCATCTACGCGATGGTCAAGGAAAGCCTGACCGAGAAGGGGCAGGAGCTGTTCAGGCACTACCTCAGCTCCCCGGTGTACCAGCGTATCATCCGCAATACGCTGGAGATGGGGCTGCTGGTTGCCGCTGTGGGGACCTTTGTCGGCTTCGTGATGGCCTACGTCCAGGTGAAAGTCGCCGTCCCGTTCAAGCGCCTGATTCATATCCTGGCGCTGGTGCCGATCATCTCGCCCCCGTTCGCTGTCGCGACGGCGGCGCTGCTGCTCTTTGGACGCAACGGCATTATCTCGTATGGCATTTTGGGCGAGCGCTACGATATTTACGGTCTGGACGGCCTGACGCTGGTGCTGACGCTGTCCTATTTCCCGGTCGCGTATCTCAACCTGCGTGGCATGATGCAGGCGCTCGATCCGGCGCTCGACGAGGCGGCGACCAACCTCGGCGCGAGCCGATGGCGTATCTTCCGCACCGTTACCGTGCCGATGCTGATCCCTGGTATCGCCGGGTCGTTCCTGCTGCTGTTTGTCGAGGCGATCGCGGACCTGGGCAACCCACTGGTGCTGGGCGGCAACTACGAGGTGCTCGCCACGCGCATCTACGTCTCGATCGTCGGGCTGTACGACACGACCGCCGCCGCCGTGCTGTCGGTGATCCTGCTGGTGCCATCGCTGCTGGTGTTCGTCGTCCAGCGGTACTGGATCAGCCGCACCTCGGTCGTCTCGATCACTGGCAAGCCGAGCGGCACCCCGCAGATGATCCGTCATCCCCTGGTGGTCTGGCCGCTGTTCGCGGCAGTGATGACCGTGCTGCTGTTAATCGTGCTGGTGTACGGAGTGATCTTCGCCGGGGCCTTCACCAAGATTCTGAACGTCAACAACACGCTGACGCTCGACCACTTCGACTTCGTGATCAACGGCTACGGCTCCGAAGCGATGAAGGACACGACCCAGCTTTCGGCCATTGCCACGCCAATCGCTGGCGTGCTCGGTATGCTGATCGCGTTCCTGGTTGCGCGCAAGAAGTTCACCGGACGACACGCGCTGGACTTCGCCACCATGCTCGGTATCGCCGTGCCCGGCACAATCCTGGGCATCGGCTACCTGCTGGTGTTCAACGGGCCGCACGAGATCACCCTGCCGATCGTTGGCACGTTTACGCTTATTCCCAAGCTGACCGGCGGGCGTGCTGTTTTCGGCGGCGCGATCGCGATTGTGTTGGTCTACATCGTGCGCAGCGTGCCAGCGGCCCTGCGCGCAGGCGTCGCGGCGCTCTCACAGATCGACCCGGCCATCGAAGAAGCGTCGATCAGCCTCGGCGCGGACAACTTCGGCACCTTCCGCCGCATCACCCTGCCGCTGATCCGGCCCGCGTTCTTCTCCGGGCTGATCTACGCCTTCGCACGCTCGATGACGACCATCTCGGCGATCATCTTCCTGACGACGCCCGGCACGAAGATCATGACGCACCAGATTTTGAACGAGGTCGAAAACGGGCGATACGGCAACGCCTTCGCCTATTGCGTGATTTTGATTGCGATTGTGCTGGTGGCGATTGGTATTCTGGCGGTGGCGGTGGGCACGTCTACCGGCGCCGAAAAGACGACGATAGAAGGAGCCGCATAAATGGCTGCAACTCAGGCGGGGGCGATTGTCCTCAAAGATGTTCAGGCGGGGACGCTGGTCCTCGAAGAGGTCTCGAAGCTTTTCCCCCAGCGCAGCGGCCAGGGAGATGTGCGCGCCGTCGATCGCGTCTCGCTGACGATCGAGCCGGGCGAGTTTGTCACGCTGCTGGGACCGTCGGGTTGCGGCAAGACCACGACGCTGCGGCTGATCTCCGGCTTTGAGATGCCGACTTCGGGGCGGATTTTGCTCGACGAGAAGGATATCTCGCACCGGCCCCCGAACAAGCGTGATATGGCGATGGTCTTCCAGAGCTACGCGCTGTTTCCGCACATGACCGTCTTCAACAACGTCGCCTATGGGCTGCGCGTGCAGCGCACGGCGCGAGGGGACGTTCGCCAGCGAGTGCAGCGCGTGCTGGACCTGATGGGCCTGAGCGGCCTGGGCGAGCGCCGCCCGCACGAGCTGTCAGGCGGCCAGCAGCAGCGCGTCGCGCTGGCCCGCTCGCTGGTGGTCGAGCCGCGCGTGCTGCTGTTCGACGAGCCGCTGAGCAACCTCGACGCCAAGCTGCGGGTCCAGATGCGCAGCGAGATCCGTAATCTCCAGCGCCGCCTGAACATCACCAGCGTCTACGTAACACATGATCAGGTCGAGGCGATGGCGATGTCCGACCGGATCGTCGTGATGAACAACGGGCAGATCGAGCAGATGGGACCGCCAGAGGAAATCTACCGGCACCCGGCGTCGCGCTTCGTGGCAGACTTCATCGGGCGGGCGAACTTCCTGGACACGACTATCGAAGCCACCGGCGACAGCCAGGCGACCGTTACCCTGCTAGGGCAGACCGCGACGCTGTCTGTCAGCGCGCCGCTGCGCCCTGGCGATCGCGCGGTCGCAGTGCTGCGCCCCGAAGTGCTCAAGCTCGAAGCGAATCCGGCGCTGGAACAGGTCACCATCGAGCAGACGATGTACCTTGGCTCGACGGTCGAGTACATCGTCCGTCTGGGCGAGCAGCGCCTGATCGTCGTGGACGCGGACCCGCACCTCGGCCGGGTGTTCAGCGAAGGCACAACCGCCGGGCTGGCGTTCAAGCCCGAAACGGTGCACCTGCTGGCCGAATCTGCCGCCTGACACGCGCGACCCTTCCATCGAGATGCACAAAGCGGGCCTGGTCGATTTGCCACAGGCCCGCCGGGTTGTGCCGGAAACGATGGAAAGATTGCGACTGCGCCGGAGCCGCCGACAGGGACCGGAGAACGGAATTCGTCCGGCTGGCCGCCCGGCGGCTGAGAGCAGCGAAGAACAACTCATTGCTGCTTCTGGCTGACTTTGCTGCCTTTGCTGCCTTTGTCGCCTTTGCTGCCTTTAGCTGACTAAGCTTCCTTCGTCGCGCGCGGATCGAGCGCGTCCCGCAGACCGTCGCCCAGGAAATTGAAAGCGAACATCAGCAGGAACAGCGCCAGAGCCGGAAAGATCGCCTGGTTCGGATAGCTCTTGATCGCCTGCGCGCCTTCCGAGATCATGTTGCCCCAGCTTGGCGTGGGCGGATTGACGCCCAGGCCGATGAAGCTGAGAAACGCTTCGGTCGAAATGTAACGTGGGATCGCCAGACTCTCGCGCACGATCACCGGCCCCATGATGTTCGGCAGCACGTGGCGGAAGATAATGCCCCGGTCGCTGACGCCAATCGAATGGGCCGCCTCGATGAACTCCTTCTCGCGCAGCGAGAGGACCTGTCCACGCGCCAGGCGGGCGGTATCCATCCACGACGTGATGCCGATGCCAATGAAGATGAACAGCATACCGCCGAAGGCTGAGTCGATCTTGTTAAGCTGGTACGCCAGCGTGCCCGGCGCGCTCTGCGAGAAACTGGAGCGGAAGAACGCCATCATCAGGATAATCAGCAGCAACGACGGGAACGCATACATCACGTCCACCGCCCGCATCATGATGTTGTCCGTCCGCCCGCCGACGTACCCTGACACCATCCCATAGATCGTGCCCACGAGCAGGCTGGTCAACGGGCCGATGAACGCGACTGACAGCGAAATCCGTGCGCCGTAGACGATGCGCGTGAACAGGTCACGTCCCAGCCCATCCGTCCCCAGCCAGTAGTCGTTGTTGATGCGGACGTAGCCCATCGGCTCGTCCATGGCTTTCATTTTCGGGAACAGGTCGACGAGCCACTGCGGGGCGCTGTTGATCGCCAGATAATTCTGCTTCGCATATGAGTATTGCGTCAACTGCGGCGCAAAGATGGCGATCAAAACAAACGCGATGATCACGAGCAAGCCAATGATGGATGCTTTGTTGCGAACCAGGCGGCGCCAGGCGTCCGACCAGGGACCACGGCTCTTTTCGAGTACATCCTGGCCCGGAAGAACGGCTTGCGGACGAGGGTCCTTCACGCCCTCAACGGGGGTATCAATGGATGACATGCTCTGGACTCCCTCGCCTAATCAAAGCGAATTCGTGGATCCAGCCAGACGTAGGTGAGGTCCACGATGAAATTAGCGATCACGATGAAAAAGGCATACAGCAGCGTCGTGCCCATAATGGTCGCGTAGTCGCGCTGGTTGATGCTCACGATGAAGTAGCGGCCCAGGCCGGGGATGCCGAAGACCTGTTCCGTGACGAACGTCCCTGTGATCAGCGCCGCGAACAGCGGCCCCATTATGGTTAC
>JADLHR010000020.1 GCA_020848665.1 Anaerolineae bacterium | reverse complement strand
TGGGGCCGGGGCATCAGGCGCAGCCCCGCCTGCTCAAGCTGGCGCTGAAGCGTCTCGACCACCTGGATCGAGGCGGGGAACGCATCCATCACGACCACGTGGCCGCCGGGCCGCAGCGCCTCGATTGCCTGCGCCAACACCGCCATCTCGTCACCGGCCTCGCGGGAGCGCGCCAGCCCATCCTGGAACAGCACAAGGTCGAACGCGCCCCGCGCCAGCGGCGGATGGACCGGGTCCGCCTGGGCGCGCACATACCGCGCAATCGGGTAAACGCCCAGGCCATATCTCTCGCCTGTATAGACATCAAGCGCGATCGTCGTGTATCCGGCTACGTCGAGCGCGTACGCCAGCCAGCCCGACTCAGCGCCGATCACCGCCGCCTCGCCGGCCGGCCCGACCGGGAGCGCGCCGCGCTCGGCGCGGATCGCCTCCAGAAAGCGCCACAGCAGGGCTGTCGCTGTGGCGTACTGCATCCAATGAAGCTCCGGGTATCCTTTCAAGCCAGTCTGCGGCAGGCGCTTGAACGCCTCCTCGTCGGGCGGCTGCCAGCCCCGCGCCGACGCACCGGCCTCGTATTGGCGCGAGAGGTCGTCGAGCGCGGCCCGCCGCGCCGGGTCCGCCAGGCGCAGAATACCTGCCTCGACCGGGTAGCGGTGCGCGGGATCGGCGGCGCAGACCGCCTCGTGCTGTCCTGGCGACAGCGGCGCCCCATCGACCGGGCAGACCAGCAGCGCGAGGTATTGGCGGCCTCGGCCCCCAAACGCAGCGCCGGGACGGTCAGATGGATCGCCCTGATCAGATGACATCATCGGCATCTTCTGGAAATAAGCTGGATAAGCATCAGCGAGAAGCGGCGCCGTCCGGCGCGGGCGGCTCAGCCCCTGGCGCGGCGGCGTGGCGCAGCACCATCAGGAAATGGTCGCCCCACGCGCGAAAACCCGGCCAGGAGCGCATCCGCGCGTCCCAGCGTTTGGCGCGCGCGTAACGATCCGGCGCGGCGCGGTACAGCTCGTGCAAATGAACGGGCGGCAGCCACAGCGGGAAGGCGCGCACTGACTCGACGGCGAAATAGGGCGAGAACGGCGCAGCAAACTCTCCTGGCGTGTAAAAGCGCACCGGCGCGACCACGCCCCCTGCCCCAGCGCGGCTTTCGGCCCACTCGCCGGACCGGTCCAGCGCCAATCGCGGTGCGAGACGGTGCGCTCCGCGCACGATCTCGAACAGGCAGCGGCGGCTCATGACCGTCGCTACAAACGGCGCGCCCGGCTCCAGCAGCGCGTGCAGCGCCTGCGCCACGGCGGGCAGGTCCGGCTCGGTGTTGAGCGTCCCCAGACTGGAATAGGCGCCCCGGAACGGCCCACGCTCGTCCAGGCTGGCGAGCTGACCGGCGGCCAGCGCGCGAGCCAAAAACCCGCGCTGCACTCCATGCACGGCGGCCTTGGTCTGCGCCTGGCGGATCATCGCCGGGCTGATGTCGATCCCCAGCACGCTGTAGCCGTCGCGCACCAGGGCGAGAGCTTCCTCGCCCGTGCCGCAGCCGATATCGAGCACGCTCGCTTCCGCTGGCAGCAAATCGCGCAGAACGCTCAGATGCTCGGCGCGCAGCCAGTCCATCAGCGGGTTGCCGTGCCCCTGCTCGTCCGCCGGGCCATAGGTCGCGTCGTAGAGCCGGGCGGCGCGATCAAAACGCACTTCGAGCGTCTTATAGTGCTGGAGTGTCGCCGCGTCCGTCGCGGTCGTCATTCATTTCTCCTCGCATCCCAGGCGTCTCGACCAGCACGGGCCGCCGCACAAGCCACCACGCGCCGATCACTGCCGACGCCAGCAGCGGCCCGACCAGCGCCGCGCACACGGCCCGCGCCGTCACGCCAAAGCCGAAAATACCCATCAACACAAACAGCGTGCCTGTCGAAGCGAAAAACAGCGCCGCCCAGACCAGCCCCAGCCGTGCGCCTCGCTTCCACACCGGCCAGCCCAACGGATTGTGCGGATCATTCATCGCCCGCCGCCTCGCCCGCCGCGCCAACCAGCGGCCAGACCCACAGGTCTCCGACCAGACAGCGCGTCACCACGTCCTCGTAATTGAGCAGCGCGACGCCGACCCGGCCGGAGCCTGGCGCCAGCGTCTCCTGCGCAACCAGCGCGCCGTTGACATACAGCGTAACCCGCTCGCCCTGCGCAATGACCACCAGGCGGTCCGGGTTCGGCTGGTTGAGCGAAAGCTTGTCGTAGACGTTGGTCGTCAGCGCGCCATCCTGCGCCCGGACCAGCCCGAAGCCGCCGCTCGTATCGACGTAGGCGAGGCTCAGATTGCGATCGTCCTGCGCGCGGAACAGCAATCCGCAGCCCGGACTCTCACCATCGGTCATGATCACGACTGACGCGCCCAGAATGAAATCATCATACAGCGCCCGCTCCGAGCCGGCCAGATCGAAGCGCGAGGCCGGGTCCGCCGCGTCAAGCGCACGGCCGTTGATATACAGGTCATGCGCCGGGGCCGGGCTGACCATGCCCGATTGCGCCAGCTCCGCCACCACGCGCGCGGGGTCGGCGTCGGCCCAGGTCGTCAGCGCGAGCGGCATCCCGCGATAGGTGGTGCCCAACCGCCGTGTGATCACGACATTGTCAAACGACACGGCCGGACGATCTTCCTGACCGGCATCCACGCCCACCATCAGGCCGAGCGTGCCCGCCTCAACCAGCCGCCCATCGGTCACCGAGCCGAGCAGCGTGCCGTTGGCGTAGAACGAGAAGGTTGTGTCCTGCGCCAGCACGCCGAGCGCCCAGGTGTCCACCGCCAACGACGGCGCGCTGGTCCAGCGCTGAAGCTCAAATTCCCCGGACTGATTGGCGACGATGACCGACCACTGGCCCGCCGTGTTGACCTTAAAGGTGTAGCCCTGCCCCGCCAGCCCCGGCGCGGTCGGGATGCGCAGCACCAGCCCGAACTCGGCGTAGCTCGCCGCGCCGGACAGGCGCGCGTCGGCCTGATAGTACAGGTCGCGCAGCGGGACCGCGTCTGACGGCGCAGCAAGCGCCCGGCTCTCGCCCTCAGCGACGCGGAGCCGCAGCCGCCCCTGTCCCACCGTCACCGAGCCGCTCCCGGCGGCAGCCCAGATCGACTCGCTGCCGTTGAACGGTTCGCGCCGGACGAGGTCCGCATAGCCCGGCAGCGCCAGCAGCTCGTACTCTCCCGCCGTCGCGCCGCGCCTGCCCTCGTACCGCGTGACGCGCACCATGTACACGCCATCTGCCGGGAGAATCAGCGCCTCCAGCCCCGCGTCGCGCACCAGCGAGTCAAGATCATCGTTGGCAGCGACCAACGCGCCATCCGGCGCAATGACTTCCAGCACCGGGTCAAGGCTGCCGTCGCCGGTCACCAGCAGCGCAACGGGCTGATCCGCCCGCCCGTCAAACGTCCATTCATCAACCGGGTTCGCCGCGTCGAGCGTGCCGCGCACCGGCTCAAAGAATGCCAGCGTACCCGGCGTGTCGCCCGGCTGCGCGCTCGCCGCCGCGCCGGGAAGCGAGATTGCCAGCGCCACCGCAGCCAGGAGCAAAGCTTCCCGCCCGGTCTTCAAGACGCGCTTAAATCCTGTCACGCCCCACTCAACCCTCACGCCACCGCGCCGAGCGTCCAGAGACTGGCGTCCAGCGCCGCGCACATCCTGCTCACATTCGAGGCTAGACTGTACCACAAGAAAATCCCTTCCCCAAAGGATGATCGCACGGGATCAGGGAAGGGATTGCGGGGGAGCCGCCGTAGAGCGTCCGGCGCGCGGGGTCCGATTGGAGCGCAGCGCCAGGCCGTCAGGCTACGGCGCAGTTGGCGCGGTGCTGCCGGGCGGCAGGCTCGCCATCGCGCCAAAGGGCGTGGCGGGCGTTGTCACCGCGAGATTGTCTACAGAGGCGATCAAGACACCATCGTCTTCGGGCGAAGTCGCGGCGACCAACCCAAAGCCGCCTTCCTGCGCGAAGAACTGCACATCGGTTACGACGCCAACCGGCTGATCGTTGAAGAACACGTGGAAAGTGCTGCCCTGGACAAACACGCCGACGCGCGGCGCGCGGTCCGCCCCGCTGATGACGGGTGACGCCGTCCAGTCCTGCACAACGGTCCACGCCCCGCCAGAATAGTAGAACAGCGCCCAGTCGCCTT
>JADLHR010000019.1 GCA_020848665.1 Anaerolineae bacterium | reverse complement strand
TGCGCGTTTATAGTGCACATCCCGTATAATACTAGACTTGGCGTCTTGTAATTTGACGGCGAACTATGCCGCGTGAGCGTCCTCGGATGGAGCCGATGCCGGAACACAAGCCCAACCGCCACCAGCAGCGCAAAGCCGCGACCCGTCAGGCGTTGCTCAAAGCCGCCCGCGAGGTGATCGTGGAGCGTGGCTACAACGATGTCGAAATCCTCGACATCACCGAGCGCGCCAACGTCAGCAAGGCGACCTTCTACAAGCATTTCCTCAACAAAGAAGCGTGCGTCCGCGAACTGATGCTTGCCGGATTCGACACGCTGGTCGAGCGCATCTTCGCGGGCGGGCGCCGCGCCGACTCACGCGAGGCATGGGCCAGGGAGAGCTTCCGCGAGGTGTTCGCCTGGGCGGATCAGAACCGCCATCTGCTGCTGATCATGGTTGGCGGGCGCGCATCCGGTCAGCTTGGCGCGTTCGGGCGCAACTACCTCGTCGAGCACATCGAGCGCGGTCTGGCGGAGTTCGGTCTGCCTCCTGAAAACGGCGATGTACCGCGTGTCATTAAGGCGCACGTGATGGCCGGCGTGCTGATTCAACTGCTCGGCTGGTGGCTGGAGAACGATACCGGCTACAGTCCGCGCGACATAGCAAACCTGCTTCAGCGTGTGCTGGAGCGCGGCATCGCCCCGCTTGCGCGTTAGCCTGTCGCCAATTGGCAAGCCTTTACTCTCTGGAGGAGTGATGTTTCGACATATCGGACGCTTCGCTACTCGTTATCGTATCCCGATTATCGTCGCCTGGATCGCGGCGGCAGTGATCATGACGATTGTCGCGCCAAATATCGACAGCGTCGCCAGCGCGGATCAGGCTGATTTCCTGCCCGGTAATGCGCCGTTTGTGCGCGCGCAGCAGGTCTATCAGGAAACTTTCCCGGAAGGGTTCGCGCCGGGGGGCACGGTGGTTGTGATCGACGCGCGCGCGGCGGGCGGGGTGTTTGATCCCTCCGCTGGCAGCTTCGAAGAGCAGATCGACACGCCGGTCGGGCTGTTCATCGTGGCGCTGCGAGATTGGCTGACCAGCGACGACGGGCCAGACAACGTCATGCAGGTGGTGGACCCGGCGCTCTCTCCCTCGGTGGCGCAGTTGATGGTCGGGCCAGAAAACGATATCGCCATCGTGCGCGTGACGTTCTCGACCAGCAATCCAGAGCAGGAAACAATCGATGCGCAGAACGCGATCGACACGTGGATCGCGGCGCACGCGCCGGGCGGTCTGAAAGCGTACCAGACCGGCGAAGGGCCGATCATCAACAACACGACCGAGTCGGTCGAACACAGCGCCCACCAGACGACCCAGGTGACCATCGCGCTGGTGATCATTCTGCTGCTGCTGATCTATCGCTCGCCGGTCAGCCCGCTGATTCCGCTGGCGGCGGTCACCGTCGCGTACCTGATCTCGCGCGGAATCGTCGCGTTCCTCGGCGCGCACGTGATGACGATCACCACCTACGCGAACCTGATCATGATTGTGGTGATGTACGGCGCGGGCACGGACTACTGTTTGTTTCTGATCAGCCGTTTCCGCGAGGAGATGGCCGACACGAGTGACACAGTTGCGGCCACGACCGAGACAGTGCACCGCGTCGGCGAGACGATCACCAGCAGTGCGGCGACGATCTTCGTCGGCTTCATGGCGATGGTCTTCGCCGAGATGGGTATCTTCAACACCACTGGCCCCGCGCTCGCCATCGGAATCGTCCTGTCGCTGCTGGCCGGGCTGACGCTCGTCCCGGCGCTGCTTGCCACGCTCGGACATCGCGCGTTCTGGCCGGGCAAGGCGCACCACCGCGCGACCGGGCGTTACTATGCCACTGTCTCGCAGTTCGTGAGCACCCGCCCGGTGCTGACCATTGTGGTGATCATCGCGCTGATGGCGCCGCTGTCCTATTACGCGCTTACGCAGCCGGTCAGCTACAACCTGCTCGGCGACCTGCCGGACGACAAATCCTCGGTCGTCGGCTATAAGCTTATGGGAGAGAGCCTTGGAGGGGGGCAAATCTCGCCGCTGACAGTCGTGGTGACCGGGCGCGATCCGGCCGCCGTCGCGCGCGAGATCGCGGAGCTGACCGAGAGGCTGCTCGCGCTTCCCCAGGTCGAAGAAGTTCGCGGGCTGAATACTCCGCTCGGCAAGCGCAGCGGGGAATTTTCGGGGCTGCTGCGCGTGGACCGGCAGCTTGCGCTGGCGGGCGAGATGCTGGGAGCAATCGACCCGGCGGCCGGGGCCGGGATGGACCTGGCGGCGCTTGGGGCGCTGCTTGAAAGCGCGCGTGGTTACTTCGACCTGCTGGCGGAGCGTTTCCCTGAAGTGGCAGATGACCCCAACCTGGCGCTGCTGCGCGAGGTATTCGGCGACCCGCTGGCGCTGATCCAGCAGCGGGACGCGCTGCCCGCTGCGCTGGCCGGGCTGGCGGAGGCTTTCGCCGCGCTGCCGGATGCCTACCTGCTGCCATCTGAGCTGAGCGGAGTGGTCGAGGCGCTGCCCTCCGGGGACAATGGCCTCAGCGCGGACCTGTTCGGGCAGCTCACCGCGCAGTACCTCACCGCTGACGCAACCGCCTATAAGCTCGACGTGATCCTCGGCGGCAACACGCAGGGCTATGCGGCGATGGACACGGTCAACAACATCCGCGCGATCCTCGAAGACTACCAGGACGGAGGCGAGGCGGTGGTGGCGGGCGCGACCGCGATCAATACCGACATCCGCGACACGATGGATCGCGACCTGGTGCGTGCGATCCTCTACGTTATGCTCGGTATCTTCGTCGTGCTGCTGATCATGCTCCGCAGCGTGATTGCGCCGCTCTACCTGATTGCGACGGTGGTGCTCAGCTTCCTGTTCACGCTGGGGCTGACGAACCTCGTCTTCCAGCATCTCTGGCTCCAGGTTGAAGGGCTGACGTGGTACGTGCCGTTCTTCGTGTTCGTGTTCCTGGTAGCGTTGGGTGTGGACTACAGCATCTTCCTGATCGGGCGCATCAAAGAGGAAATTCCGCGTCACGGCGTGCGCGAGGGCGTGCATGTAGCGGTCGCCGCGACCGGCGCGATCATCACCTCGGCGGGCTTGATTCTGGCGGGCACGTTTGGCGCGCTGATGGTCGGTGAGGTTGCCGGGCTGATCGAGGTCGGCTTCGCGGTAGCGGTGGGCGTGCTGATCGATACGTTCGTCGTGCGGACGATGCTCGTCCCGGCGCTGACGACCGTGCTGGGCCGCTGGGCGTGGTGGCCGGGCGCGCTCTCACGGCGAACCGGGCGGCGCGAGCAGATCACACCGCAGCCGACCGGGGACTGATACAGGCGGGGCGCTGCTACGTACACTATCGAAATTAGATAGCAGATCGGATACACGCCGGGGAACCTCACCCCCTAACCTCCGCCCCCTTTTCCCCTCTCCGTGAACGGAGAGGGGCCAGGGGTGAGGTTCCGTGCGCTGACCGCATCAGCCAATGGCTTTCGAAAGGTCACTTAAGGCGTCCTTAAGACGTTTGGGCTAACGGTTGGGCCTTGCGCTGGAAGACGCGAGCTTCATCGGTGACCGTCAGCCAGAGCAGCGCCAGCCACGCCGCGACGAGCGAAGCGGTCATCAGCGCCGTTGGTGGGTCCGCCAGCGTGACAAGGCGTGTCAGATAAGGCAGGTTGAACAGCGCGAACAGCGGAATCCCGACTCGGGGCCGGTCCAGCATGACCGGAATCACGCCGATCGCCAGCACGACCAGCATACTCAGCGACTGGCTGTACGGCGCGGCGAGCAGGCCGCCTGCGAGCAACATGCCCATTTTGGGCGGCGTCAGCGTCGTTGACCCTCGCCCGGCGGCCCACAGCGAGACGGCGACGACGGCGATCTGCGCCAGCGCGGTGAAGATGCTGGGGACACCGGCTGCGCCGAGAATCACCGAGAGTGAGATGCCCCAGGAGCGAGTGATCCGTTCATAACTTTCGAGCCAAGGTCCCCCCTGCCAGAGGCTGGTTGGTATGATCACGACCAGCAGCGCGAGCGCCAGCCGGACCTGAAACGCGCGCGGTGTCGTTCTGTAGGTGTGCAGGGCGGCAATTACGAGCAGCAGATAGGTGATCTGCGGCTTGATCATGGCGAGCAGCACGCCCAGCGCCATCAGCACCGGCGCGCGGCGCTCGTGGCTTCGAACCATCAGAAGCACGCCGAGGATCGTGAACGCTTCAAAATTGCCGTCCATCAGTTCGCGCAGCGCCGGATACGAAAGAACCAGCGCGAGGATGCCCGCGTACCAGCGGCGCGCCGATCCCTGGCGCGGTACGCTGAGGATCAGGCTGAACAGCGTGAGCAGCATCATCACGCCCCAGCTTGCGCGCAGCGACAGAAAGCCGAGTGGCATGACAAAGATGATGCTCCACGGTGGGTTTTGAATAAACTCGTCCCAGTGAAGCTGACCACCTCGAAATCCCGGCCACAACATCTTCCAGTCGAACGCCAGGGCGCTGTCTTCAAGATCGAACCGGCTGACGAAGATCAGAAACAGCGCGCCGGTCACGGCGACGCTGATCCCGAAGATCGCTATCTCAGTATACTGACGCCTGGACCGATTTTGGACACGCATCGCACGCACTCAATCGAACAGTTCCGATCTCAGGTCGAGACTACACTGATCCGCCAGTTGGAGCAACTGGCCGCTGCGAGGCCGGTTGCGCGCACCGGCGCGAAGCTGCTATGTTCGGTCTAGAGGCTGTTATGAGCTTTGCACGCGGGAAATCAGGTGTTTGGGTGTAGGGGCGGAACCAGTTCCGCCCGTGACGTGGATGATTTTTCTGGCAGCGGGCGCAGCATGCTGCGCGCCTACGAGAAGAACCGACTCCGGCGCCGCCCTTAACAGTGCATAACGCGCTCCAGAGGGCGAGGCAGCCGCCAGGAAGAACGGACTCCGTGATGACCGATGCCGAGCTGGCCGTGCTGAGCATCCTGTTCGAAGGGCCGATCACCGGGCCTACGCTTCAGGCGGAGATCGCCCGGCGCGGTCTGCGCGCCTGGACCGATATTGGCGTCAAATCGCTGTCCTACCTGCTCGAAAAGCTCGAACAGCAGGGGCTGGCGCAGGGCGACGGCCCGCCTGATCAACCGGCCTACCAGAAATACCGGCTAACTCCGGCGGGCCTGGGCGTGCTGAAGACGGCGGTCGCCGAGCTGCTCAGCACGCCCCGTGAAACCAGCAGCGCCTTCGAGCTTGGGCTGGCAAACCTGCATGTGCTGCGACCGGGACAGACCCGCGCCGCCTTCGCCGCCTACCGGGACGCGTTGGCAGCCCGTCTGGCGCAGGCGCACGAGCGCCGGCAGCAGATCGCCGAGGAGCAGGCAGCGTTCGCCATCGACGCGCTGTTCAGCCACCGGATTGCGCTGCTCGAAGCCGAGCTGGCGTGGGTTCAGGGCTGGATCGCGCGCTGGGAAGCGCAGGCGCCGCCCGACGAGCGCACGCCGATCCAGCCTGCGAGCGAGGTCGATCCGATGCAGCGCCTGATGCTGCCCCGCGATCCGGCTTCGCTGCACCGCGTCGAGACCAACCCCGGCCGTCCACCGCCTCCAGAAAACACCGATCACCCCGCCGATCCTCCACCGGACAGCCAGCCCGGACCGGACCGTAAGCCGGG
>JADLHR010000018.1 GCA_020848665.1 Anaerolineae bacterium | reverse complement strand
GCCTACAGATAGTCTTCCTCGGCGCGGGCGATGGCACGCTCGAACCGCAGCAGGGCCTCATCAATCGTCGCCGCGTCCACGTTCAACGGCGGAATCAGACGGATCGTGCTGGTGCCACAGCCCAGGATCAGCAGGTTCTCGTCGAAGGCGCAATCCACGACGGCGTTGCGCAGCTCATGCGCGTATTCGCGCGTTTCGCGGTTCTTGACGAACTCGGCGCCGAGCATCAGGCCCTTGCCGCGCACCTGCCCGATGCTCGGATGACGCTCCTGAATCTCGCCCAGCCTGGCGCGCATGTACTCGCCCATCGCAGCGGCGTTGCCGATCAGCCCGTTCTTGAGCAGGTCGAAGGTTGCGATCCCGGCGGCGCAGCTCAGAGGATTGCCGCCGAAAGTGCTGGCGTGTGCGCCGGGCGCCCAGGTCTTCATGATGCGCTTGCGGGCGATGATCGCGCCCAGCGGCATCCCGCTGGCGATGCCCTTGGCCGAGCAGACGATGTCCGGCTGCACGTCCCAATGATTGACGCCCCACCATTTGCCGGTACGGCCCATGCCTGACTGCACTTCATCGACAATCAGCAGAATCTCGTACTTGTCGCACAGGCGGCGCAGCGCGGGCAGGAAGCCGTCCGGCGGGACGACGTAGCCGCCTTCACCCTGGATCGGCTCGACCAGGATACCGGCGACCTCTTTGGCCGGCACGATGGTCTGAAAGATCTCTTTTTCGATGTAATCCACAATGCGCTCGCCATAATCGGCAAAGCCTGCCTCGTTCAGCAGCGGGCGATAGGGATTGGGGTAGGGCACATGCGTGATGCCGGGCACGAGCGGGAAAAAATCTTCACGCTGGACATATTTGCTGGCGGTGAAGCTCAGCGCGCCCATCGTGCGCCCGTGGAAGCCGCGCAGAAAAGCGATAAAACGCCCGCGCTCGGTGTAATAGCGGGCCAGCTTGGCAGCGGCCTCGATGGCCTCGGCCCCGCTGTTGCAGAAGAAGACCATCGCGTCGTCGTCGAATGGCGCGACCGAGGCCAGGCGCTCGGCCATCTCGATCTGCGGCCCGTAGTAGAAGTCGGTGCCGGACATGTGGATAAACTTGTCGGCCTGGTCTTTGATGGCCTGCACGACGGCGGGGTGCGCGTGCCCGGTGGCCGTAACTGCGATGCCAGTCGTGAAATCGACGAACTCGTTGCCGTCGACATCCCACACGCGGGCACCTTCGCCGCGCTCCATCACCAGCGGATAGCCGCGCGTGTACGAAGGTGAGATAACAGCGGCGTCGCGTGCGATCATAGCCTGGGCGCGGGGGCCGGGCAGAACCCGTTGGATGGCAGTCATAGCGTACTATCTCCTCAATGCGAAGGCACAAAAAACACCATTTGCTCGCCGAAGGCGCGAGCGTTAGCCCAAAACAGAATGCTAGCGTTGTTGGTCGAAGCGGTAGCCAATGCCCAGCTCATTGATGATATAAGTAGGCTCTTTCGGGTTTGGCTCCAGCTTGCGCCGCAGATGCCAGATATACACGCGTAAATAGTCGATGTCGTCGATATACTCGAACCCCCAGGTCTGCTGAAGCAGCTCACGATAAGGAACGATGCGCGGCGACGCCTTGACAAGGTGCGCCAGCAGGTTGAACTCGGTCGGCGTCAGGCGGATCGGCTCGCCTTGCACGGTGATACGGTGATCCTCGAAGCTGACCGCCAGGTAATCATCGCTGTAGACAATGTTGCGCTTGGTCAGGGTTGGCTCGCTGGCGGCGCGGCGCAGGTTGGCGCGCACTCGTGCCAGCAGCACGCTCATCTCGAACGGCTTGATCAGGTAGTCATCTGCGCCCAGGTCCAGCCCCTTGACGATCTCGTCAGGGTCGCTCTGGGCCGTCAGCATAATGATCGGCACGTTGCTGACCTCGCGTACCCGCTGGCAGACCGTCCAGCCGTCCATCGTTGGCATGTTCACGTCCAGGACGATCAGGTCCGGGTGGTTGTGATAAAGCTGCCGCAGCCCTTCCTGGCCGTCGGGGGCGGTCAGAAGCTGGTAGCCCGCCGTCTGAAGCGAGTTGACGACCAGCTGACGCAGAGCCGGGTCGTCATCGATGATTAAGATTTTCTCGTACGAAACCATGCCTGTTTTTTCCATAAGGCGACGAGTGCGGCGTCACTATTGTAAAGCTGCCTTGTCTTGTAAAGCTGCCTTGTCCCTCCTTAAAGATAGCTGCCCCCGCGTGTTGTGACAAGTGCAGCGGCGCCGATCAGCGCCACGTTATCGCCCAGCGCCGCCGGAATGATCGGAACGTGCTCGCAATACGCCGGGTCGAGCACGTACTCGCGCACTGCCGCGCGCATCGGCTCGAACAGCAGGTCGCCGGTCTTGGTCACTCCCCCGCCGACGACAATGACCTGCGGGTTGAAGAGGTGCATCAGTGTGACCAGCCCCAGCCCGACCAGCCGTCCCGCGCCGGCGATCAGCTCGACGGCCAGCGCGTCGCCGTCGGCGGCGGCCTGCCCGACGACTTTGGCCGTGATCTCGTGCAGGTCGCTTACCCGCTCGGTGATAATCGAGCGCGCGCCGCCTTGCAGCCGGGCGATTGCCTTGCGGGCGATGGCCGGGCCGGCGGCTTCCTTCTCCAGCGTCGAGACGCGGTCCCCGACCAGCATGATCATGTGCCCGGCTTCGGCGCCGAGACCCTGTGCACCGATCACTAGCCGGCCCTCGTCGATGATCCCGCTGCCGATGCCGGTGCTGACTGTGATATAGATCACGTGCTTGTAGCCCTGCGCTGCGCCGCGCGTCGTCTCGGCCAGCGCCGCGACGTTGGCATCGTTGCCGAGGTAGGTTGCGCAGTTGAAGCGTTCTTCGACAATGGCGCGCAGCGGGACGTTGTGCCAGCCGGGCAGGTTTGGCGGCGCGACGATGATCCCGGTGCGCGGGTTGATCGGCCCTGGCGCCGACACGCCGATTCCCAGCACCGAGGCGGGATCGTCTGGCATGACGCGCGCGATCACGTCGCCCATCCGGGAAAGCACGTGGTCGCGTCCTTCGTGGGCGCGGGTCGGCTCCACCCAGCGATCGAGCAGGTCGAGCGCCGGGCTGAAGCGCGCCGCGCGCACCTGCGTGCCGCCCAGATCGACGCCGATGATGACTTGGTCCATGATAGCTCGCTGACTCCCTTGCGAATGGATGCCGCGCGGCTCGTCGGGGTGCCGGCGCGGTTGTCGGGGCATTGTCGCCCTGCTAGAATACAGCGCACGGCGCCGGACCTGATCAAAGGACCGGCGTTCGCAGCGCGCTGGTAAGTTGATTGTGCGCCCATTATAACGTTAATCCCGTCGCGGGAACGAACAGACAGTGGCTATGTCGAAGCTCACGCCTTCTCGCAGGCAGTACCTCGATTTCAAAAAGCAGTTTCCCGACGCGATCGTGATGTTTCGCCTCGGTGACTTCTATGAGATGTTCGATCACGACGCCGAGACCGCCGCGCGCGAGCTGGACCTGGTGCTGACCGGCCGCCCGGTCGCCAAGGGCGAGCGTGTGCCGATGTGCGGCGTGCCCCATCACGCAGTTGAGACGTACATCGCCCGGCTGGTCGAAAAGGGCTATCACGTCGCGGTGATCGAACAGGTCGGCAATGAGCCGGTCAACGGGCTGACGCCGCGTGAAGTCTCGCGTGTGATCACGCCGGGAACGGTCATCGAGCCGGGGATGCTCTCCGATGACCGCCACAACTACCTGATGGCGCTCGCGCCGGAGCCGGATGCATCCGGCGCAAGCTGGGCGGCGGTCGGGCTGGCGTTTGTAGACATCAGCACCGGCGAATTCGCGGCGACTGAGCTATCCGGCGAGGGCGCGACGTTGGGCGTGGTCGAGGAGCTGGTGCGGCTGGCGCCGCGCGAGGTGCTGCTCCCGGCGCGCTGGACCGAGCGCGGCGTCCGCCTGCCTGAAGGCGCGCATGTCACGCCGCTGCCGGACTACCGCTTCGAGCAGAGCTTCGCGCGGCAGGCGCTGCTCGATCACTTTGCGACGGTCACGCTCGACGGCTTCGGTTTGCAGGACAAGCCGCTGGCGGTGCGCGCCGCCGGAGCGATCCTGGTCTATTTGCAGGAGACGCAGCGCAGCACGCTCGGCCACCTGATGACGCTGCGCACCTATTCGACCGCCAGCTTCATGACGCTCGACGCGGCCACGCGCCGCAACCTGGAGCTGACCGAGACGATCCGCGAGGGGCGCAAGCGCGGCTCTTTGCTGGACGTGCTCGACCGGACCGTGACGCCGATGGGCGGGCGGCTGCTGCGAACCTGGATCGGGCAGCCGCTGCTGGACCGCGCAAGGCTGGAAGCCCGGCTCGATGCGGTCGAGGCGCTGCATGGCTCAGCGGCAGCGCGGGCCTCGGTGCGCGCCGCGCTCAGGCAGGTCAGCGACCTGGAGCGTCTGACCAACCGCCTGCTGCTGGGGCGGGCTGGTCCGCGTGAGCTGGTGGCGCTGGCTGGCGGCCTGAGCGCTGTGCCAGACCTGCGCGAGACGATTGTGAGCGCGCCTGCGCTGGCGGCGCTGTATGACGCGCTCGACCCGTGCGAGGATGTGCGCGATCTCGTCGCGCAGGCGCTGGCCGACGATCCGCCCGCGACGCTCAACACGACCGGTGTGATCCGCCCCGGCTTTTCGCCGGAGCTTGATCAGATCGTGGCAGCCACGCGCGGCGCACGCGAATGGGTCGCCGGGTTGGAAGAAGTCGAGCGCGAGCGCAGCGGGATCAGGTCGCTCAAAGTTGGCTACAACAGGGTTTTCGGCTACTACATCGAGGTCAGCCGCACCAACGCTGAGCGCGTGCCGGGCGACTACATCCGCAAGCAGACGCTGGTCAACGCCGAACGGTATATCACGCCGGAATTGAAGGAGTACGAGGCGCTGATCCTCAACGCCGAGGAGCAGCTTCTGGAGATCGAGGGGCGGCTGTTCCGCGAGGTCTGCGGGCGGATCGCGCAGCGGGCGGCGGCGCTGCTGGAAACGGCGCGCGCGGTCGCGCACCTGGATGTGTTCGCTTCGCTGGCCGAGGTCGCCGCGCGCGAGGGTTATGTTCGCCCGGCGCTGATCGACGAAGACGCGCTGACTATCCACGAGGGGCGTCACCCGGTGGTTGAGCGCACGCTGACCGGCGAGCGTTTCGTGCCGAACGATACGCATTTCGACGCGCACGAGCGGCTGCACATTATCACCGGGCCGAACATGGCCGGTAAAAGCACGATTATCCGCCAGGTCGCGCTGATCGTGCTAATGGCGCAGATCGGCAGCTTCGTCCCGGCGCGTGAGGCGACAATCGGGCTGGCGGACCGCATCTTCACGCGGATCGGCGCGCAGGATGAGATCCACGCCGGGCAGTCGACCTTCATGGTCGAGATGGTCGAATTGGCGCTGATCCTGGCGCACGCCACACGCCGCAGCCTGCTGATCCTGGACGAGATCGGGCGCGGGACCAGCACCTACGACGGGATGGCGATCGCGCGGGCGGTGGTCGAGTACCTGCACAATAACCCGCGCCTGGGATCGCGCACGCTATTTGCGACGCATTACCACGAGCTGACCGAGCTGGCGAACATTCTGCCTGGCGTGGCGAATTACAACGTAGCCGTTGCCGAGGAAGGCGACGAAGTGGTGTTCCTGCACCGGCTGATGCCCGGCGGCGCCGACCGCTCGTACGGGATTCATGTCGCGCGGCTGGCCGGTATCCCGAAGGCGGTCATCAATCGCGCCAACGAGATTCTGGAAGAACTGGAAGCAGCGGGCAGCGACTTCCGCGTCGAGCGGCGCGCCCAGCCGGAAGGGACCGTGCAGCTTTCGTTCTTTCAGACCGACCCGGACCCAGTTGTCAAGGCAGTGAAGGCGCTCAAGATCGATGAGATGACGCCGCTCGACGCGCTGACGAAGCTCTACGAGCTAAAGCGGTTGATTGACGACGAAGACTCACGCGGCACAGCGTAGAGGGGGTTGTTATGCGGATTGCGTTTGTGGCGACGCGGCTGGCCGGTGTGGACGGTGTCAGCCTGGAAGTGGCGAAGATCGCGTCTGTCCTGCGGCGGCTCGGCCATGAGGTCTTTTACTGCGCCGGAGAATTGGAGCAGGGCAGCCCACCCGGCCGCCTGATTCCCGAAATGCACTTCCGCCATCCATCGATTCAGGATGTGCAGCGCGAGGCGTTCAGCGGGACGGAGCCGAGCGCCGCGCTCGACGCCGAAATTCAGCGGCTGGCGGACGCGCTGCGCGCCCAGTTGCGCGCTTTCGTGAGCGATTTCGCGATCGATGCGCTGTGCGTCCACAACGCCTTCTGTATCCCAATGCACCTGCCGCTCGGCGTGGCGCTGACCGATCTGGTCGAGGAGACGGGTATCCCGACCCTGGCGCACAATCACGACTTCTACTGGGAGCGTGAGCGGTTCCTGGTCAACCGTGTGCCGCGTATCCTCAAGCGCGCTTTCCCGCCGCTCCTGCCTTCGGTGCGACAGATTGCGATCAACACCGTTATGCAGCGCGAACTGTGGGCGCGCTCCGGCGCCGAGGTGACTGTTATCCCCAATGTGTTCGATTTTGAGAATCCGCCTTCGCCGCCGGACGTGTACAGTAACGGCTTCCGCGCCGACCTCGGCTTCGCGCCGGACGATGTGATCCTGCTGCAACCCACGCGCCTCATCGCGCGCAAGGGCATGGAGCGCGCGATCGACCTGGTGGCGATGCTTGGCGACGACCGTGTGTACCGCTATGTCGTGACTGGCGAGCCGAGCGACGAGCCGGGGCCGTACGCTGATTGGCTGCGCGACTACGCGGCGCGCGCCGGGATTCACGTTCACTGGATCGGGGACCGGATCGGCGCGCAGCGCGGCGAGCGCGACGGCCAGCGGGTTTACGCGCTGTGGGACGTGTATCCCCAGGCGGACATCGTCACCTACCTCAGCCGCTACGAGGGGTT
>JADLHR010000017.1 GCA_020848665.1 Anaerolineae bacterium | reverse complement strand
TTGATCGCAGGGTCTTCGCTCATTGTAGCCGATTTCGCGGCACGACGCCCGCGCGCCTTGACCCGCGCCTCACCACCGATTATCATTCCGAGCAGGACTTGTGTGCAATCCACAATGCGGCTTTCTCCCCCGACTGCTAGACTGTTGGTAGAATAAGTCGCGTGATCGCGGGGCCGGGAGGACACGGTGCCTTATCAGTCGGTCGGGAACCGGCGAAACAGCGTGCAGTTCGGCGTCGGCCGGACGGTGTGGGCCGGCACGCGCCCGTCGGTGATTCCTGAGCGCATCCTCGACACAATCCCTGGCGGGCTGGCCTGGCTGGCGCTGGCCGTTGTCCTGGCGGGGGCATATGTCGCACCGATGGCTGTCGTGCTGGGCGCTGGCCTGCTCGCGTTCTATTCGGCGGTGCGCTTCAGCTTCGCCGGGGCCGCCAATCTCCTCGGCCTGCGCACGATCCGGCGCTGGGAAGCGATTAACTGGGACGAGGAGTACACCCGCCGCACGTCCGCCGATTGCCTGCCGCTCGAGGCGGTGCACCACGTCGTCATTATCCCGAACTACCGCGAGGACTTCGTCACGCTGCGCCGCACGCTGGATCGGCTGGCGCTCCAGCGCGACGCGGCCACCTCGATCAATATCGTGCTGGCGATGGAAGTCGGCGAGGCGGGGGCCGTCTCTAAGGGCGAGGCGCTGCGGGCTGAATATGCCGCCCGCTTCGAGAACTTTCTGGTCGCCACGCACCCAAAAGGGCTGTCCGGCGAGATGCAGTGCAAATCCGCCAACCAGGCCTGGGCCGGGCGCTGGGCGCGGCGCACAATGGTCGATGAGCTGGGCTACAACATCGACCATCTTGTGATCACCACGATGGACTCCGACACGCTGTGGCACGCGGACTATTTCGCGGCGCTGCGCGTTCTGTTCGCAACCGATGCGCGCCGCTACGCGACTTTCTGGCAGGCGCCGATCCGCTATCACGGCAACGTGTGGACGATCAACCCGCTGATGCGCATCCTGCACGCGTATTCGTCGGCGTGGGAGCTGGCCTACCTGGCCGCGCCGTGGTGGCAGGCGCTCCCGATGTCGTCCTACTCGATGAGCCTGCGCCTGCTCGACAGCCTGGGCTACTGGGACGCAGACGTGATCGCCGACGAATGGCACATGTACATCAAGTCGTATTTCCAGCGCGATGGCGACGTGTGGCTTCAGCCGATCTTTCTGCCGTTCTACGCCAGCGCCACGACCGGCGACACGATCCTGCGCGCAACTAAAGAGCGGTATTTGCAGACGCTGCGCCACGCCTGGGGCGCGAAGGAGATCGGCTATACCATCGCGCAGATGAGCGAGAACCCGCAGAGTTCGCTTCTCGGCGGATTTAACCTGCTGTTCCGCGTCGCGCATGACAATCTGCTGGCCGGGTTCGGCTGGATTGTAATGATGCTTGGCGCGCAGTTCCCGATGCTGTTTCACCCGGAGTTGGTCCGCGCCAACCTGACAAGCGCGCCGTTTCTGCTGCTTCAGATTTCAGCGACAGTCGTCTCGCTGCTGACCATCGGGTTCTGGATCATCGACCTGCGTATCCGGCCGCCGCGCGCTGCCCCGTGGACCTGGCGCGAGCGGGTGTACGAGCTGGTGAGCCTGCCGCTGGTAGCCGTGATGACGTTCATTTGCGTGGCGATGCCTGTGCTCCATTCGCAGACTCGGTTGATGCTGGGCGTTCCGCTCCAGTTCCGAGTTGCGGCCAAGCGGTAGCCGGGCAACCATACCGTAAGCGCAATTCAGAGCGTGGAGCAGCCAACCTCCACGCTCTTTCGTTCAAGAGGATCCAACAGACGCTTCGGTCCGCTAAGTCCGAACGTCGCGGCCACCTGACAGGAGGGGCGAGTATGGCACGCATCACCATGAAATTCGGCGGGACGTCGGTCGGCGACGCCGACGCGCTGCGCCGCGCCGCCGGTATTGTCCGGCAGGCGGTCGATGAGAGGCACCAGGTCGTCGTCGTGACTTCAGCGATGGCAGGCGTGACCAATCTGCTAATCGAAGGCGCGCGGACGGCCTCGCAGGGGGACGGTGCGCGCTATACAGCGATCGTTCACGCCCTGCAAGTGAAACACGACGAGGCCATCGAAGCGCTGATCGAGGACCCGGCCGAGGCGCAGTCGCTCAGCGATATGATCTACGGGCTGATCAACCAGTTCGCAGCGTTCTGCGCGGGGATGTACATCCTGCGTGAAGCATCCGACCGGGCGATGGCGGCGGTCAGCGCGCTTGGCGAGCGGATGTGCGCACCGCTGCTGGCTGCGCTGCTGCGGCAGACTGGGCTTCCGAGCCAGCCCCTCGACGCCAGCGCGCTGCTAATCACCGATGACCAATATCTGAACGCGGGGGTCCTCCCGGCTGACTCCGAGCCGACCGTGCGGCGCGGCGTGCTTCCACTCCTGGAGCGCGGCGTCGTGCCGGTGATCACCGGGTTTATCGGCGCGACCCGGCAAGGCGTCGTCACCACGCTGGGGCGCAGTGGCAGCGACTACAGCGCCACCCTGTTTGGCGCGTTCCTGCACAGCGACGAGGTGTGGATCTGGACCGATGTGGACGGCGTGATGACCGCCGATCCGCGCGTCATCTCCGGCGCACGCGTGATCCCGGTCATCTCCTACGCCGAGGTCGGTGAAATGGCCCACTATGGCGCGAAAGTGCTGCATTCCAAAACGGTTCAGCCGCTGGTCGAGCGCAACATCCCGTTGCGCGTCAGGAACTCCTTCAACTCCGCGCATCCTGGAACGCTGATCACCAACGAGGCTAATGCCACGCCCGGCACGGTCAAGGCTGTCACCGCTATCCGCGATGTCAGCCTGATCACAGTTGCCGGGCGTGGCATGATTGGCGTTCCCGGAATCGCCGCCCGCACCTTCACCGCCGTCGCCAAGCAGAACGCCAACGTGCTGATGATTACGCAGTCGTCCAGCGAGCAGAGCATCTGCTTCGTGGTGCCGGAAGACAAGAGCCGCACTGTCGTCGAAGCAATCGAGAACGAGCTGGCCGTCGAATTCGGCCGGCAGGATATCGACCGCGCCTGGGCGGATAATGATGTGGAGATCATCACGGTCGTCGGGGCCGGGATGCGCCGCCAGCCAGGTGTCGCTGCGCGGGTGTTCGGCGCGCTGGGCGAGCGCGATGTCAACATCATCGCCATCGCACAGGGCAGCGGTGACTTTTGCCTCTCGATGGTCGTCAACGCCCGCGACACCGAAGCCGCCGTCAGCCAGATTCACAAGCTGGTCGTGCTTAACGGACGCGAGAATCATCCCGGTTCCAGCCCGCCGGGCGCGAACGGCGCCGCCGACCCGCAGTCCGCGCCGCAGAACGCATCTGAAGGGGAACGCCTGCCATGAATTCACCGATCGATGTTGCCATCCTGGGCGCGACCGGCGCGGTCGGCCAGCGCTTCATCCAACTGCTTGAGGGGCATCCCTGGTTCCGCGTCCGCGAGCTAGTTGCCAGCGACCGCAGCGCAGGACAGCGCTACGAAAACGCCGCGCGCTGGGTTCTGCCCGGTAATGCGCCGGAAAATGTGGCGGGTCTGACAGTTCTGCCGCTGGACAGCGCGCTTCAGTCGCCGCTCGTTTTCTCGGCTCTGCCGGGGGATATCGCGCAGGTCGTCGAGTGGCGGCTGGCGGAGACGGGCCACACTATCTGCTCGAACGCCAGCGCCTACCGGATGCATGAGCACGTGCCGATCCTGCTGCCGGAGGTCAATGCTGACCACGTGCGGCTGATCGACACCCAGCGCCGTATCTACGGCTGGAGCGGCGGGCTGGCGACCAACTCGAACTGCACCGCTGCGCCGGTCACAATGGCCCTCGCGCCGCTGCGCCGCTTCGGGATCGAGGCGGCCCAGGTGGTCAGCCTGCAAGCGATCAGCGGCGCGGGCTATCCGGGCGTCTCTGCGCTCGACATCACCGACAACGTGATCCCCTATATCGGCGGTGAGGAATCGAAGCTGGAGCTGGAGCCGCGCAAGATGCTCGGCGCGGTCGGCGCCGATGCAATTGATCTGCTGAACTGCGTGATGAGCGCGACCTGCACGCGCGTTCCGGTGCTCGACGGGCACCTGGTCAGCGTCAGCGTCCGTTTCGAGGAGCCAGTGGCCGAGGCGGACCTGCGCGCCGCCTGGGCGGACTTTCGCGGACCGGACCCCGTGCCCGATCTGCCGAGCGCGCCCGCTCGGCCGTTGATTGTCCGTGACGAGCCGGACCGCCCACAGCCGCGCCGTGATCGCGACGCAGGCGGTGGCATGGCGACGGTCGTCGGGCGGCTGCGGCCCTGCCCGGTCATGGGTGGGTGGAAATTCGTCGCCATGGCGCACAATACGGTGCGCGGCGCGGCAGGCTGCTCGATTCTCAACGCCGAGCTGATCGCGGCGAACGGGTATCTGTAGGCTGAGGCGCTAGCCTGGGGCGCCGGGCGCACCGAGCATGCCATCCGGCGCCAGCGCCGCCCACAGCCCGGAGAGCGTGCTGTCTGGCACCGCGAACAGATGCGCCGGGCAGACGCAATCCGACGCGCCAAAGCCGCGCAGCGGAATCATCACGCCGGGCGCCTGCCTGATCGCCCGCGCCCATGAGCACTCCAGCCGCTCACGATCGGTCCGAAACCAGAGTGCGGTGACCGGAGCGCACGCGGTCAGCCAGTCGATATGCCAGCGCAGGGGCTTATCTGCGCGGAGGTGCCGCCCGGCCCGCGCTCGCAGGCCGCCGGGGCCGAGCGCGCTGCCGATATAGGCATACAGACCGGGCAGCAACCTCAGCTCACCGAGCCGTCCAACAGAAGTGCTGAGCAGCGCGTCCGGCCGGAGCCAGAGACAGTACGTGCCGCCCGCGACGGGCAGCGCAGCGGCGCTCAGCGGGCGGAATGTGCGGGCGGCAGCCGCCCCTGATCTGTTGCGGCTTCTGCCTGGCGTGTTATTATTCACATGGTCGCTCCACAGTCGTGCATCAGGTGTTTTTCTGCCTCGCGGGGCATGACGAACGACCCTTGCCGATCTCGGTATCCGTGCGCGATTATACGGGCGCAACGTCCGATTTGCCGCGCCGTCAGTAATGAAAGAGAGCCAAGCAATGCCGTACGATTTCGCCACGATTCAGGATTACCTCGGCGACGAAGCAGAGTATCTGCTCAGCTACGAGGCGACCGCCATCCCTAAAAGCATGCTCCATCTGCCCGGTCCGGATTGGGTTGACCGCATTTTCGCGCCGACAGACCGGGCGATTCCCGTGCTGCGCAGCCTCCAGGCCATGTTCGGTCATGGGCGGCTGGCGAACACCGGCTACCTGTCGATCCTGCCAGTTGATCAGGGCATCGAGCACACGGCGGGGGCGTCATTCGCGCCGAACCCCGCTTACTTCGACCCGGAGAAAATCGTCGAGCTGGCGATCGAGGGTGGGTGCAATGCCGTCGCCTCCACATACGGCGTGCTGGGCGCGGTGGCGCGCAAGTACGCTCATAAGATTCCGTTCATCCTCAAGCTCAACCACAACGAACTGCTGACCTACCCGAACAAGTACGATCAGGTCATGTTCGCCCAGGTCGAGCAGGCGTGGGACATGGGCTGCGTCGCGGTCGGCGCGACGATCTACTTCGGCTCGGAGGAGTCCATGCGCCAGTTGGTCGAAGTCAGCGAAGCTTTTGCGCAGG
>JADLHR010000016.1 GCA_020848665.1 Anaerolineae bacterium | reverse complement strand
GGCGGTGGCGGACCTGCTCGGTGAAGTTGCGGCCATCCCAGCCGATGCTTTCTTTCAGCATCTGCCACAACTCGATGCCATCCAGCTGCTCCGGCGAGATCAGGCCGGAGCGCAGGCCGTCGTCCAGATCGTGAGCGTTATAGGCCAGCTCATCGGCGACGTTCGCAATCTGCGCCTCCAGGCTGCCGCGCGTGCTTGGATCGAAGCCCGCTGCCGCCGAGTCGCTGAGATCGTACTCCGTCTCGTGCTTAACGATGCCCTCGCGCACCTCGTACGTCAGGTTGAGGCCGGGCCAGTTCGGGTAGCGGCTTTCCAGCTTGGTGACGATCCGGAACGACTGCTTGTTGTGGTCAAATCCGCCGTGCCCTTCCATCAGCTTGTTGAGCACCGTCTCCCCTGAGTGGCCGAAGGGAGGATGGCCCAGGTCGTGACTCAGGCAGATCGCCTCGACCAGGTCCTCATTGGCGCCGAGCGCGCGCGCCAGGCTGCGCCCGATCTGCGCGACTTCGAGCGTGTGCGTCAGCCGCGTGCGATAGTAGTCGCCCTCATAGTTGATGAAGACCTGAGTCTTATATTCCAGGCGGCGAAAGGCGGTGGTGTGCAGCACGCGGTCACGGTCGCGCTGAAACGCAGTGCGGTACCCGGCTTCCGCGTCTGGGTAGCTGCGCCCCTTCGATTGGCCGCTCTGAAGCGCGTAAGACGCCAGAGTCTGCTCTTCAACCGCTTCCTGACGTTGACGTGTGACAATCATACCTGTCCCTTGCCGCGCCGCTGCGAACGCACAAGACAGCACAAAAAACCGGCAAACACCGGGCTTGTTGTGATCAGGGTGGAATCAGAAGATAGCGCAACTTGTCAGAAGTTGCAATCGCGCTGAAACCGGGCAGGAGTGGGTGAACCCACCCTCTTGCGTTTACGGTGTCGGACGCGGGCGCCGTCCGGAGCCGCTGACGAGGTTCAGGCTGGCGTCGCGCTGCGTCTGATCCTTGAGCGCCATGACCTGCCGCAGTTCCAGAAGCTGATCGCGCAGGGCCGCCGCCTTCTCAAATTCGAGCGCCTTGGCCGCGGTGCGCATTTCCTGTTCGAGCGTGTCGATCAGGCGGCGCAGATCGGACGGCGGCAGGTCCGTCGGAGATGGCGCCTTCTCGGCAGCGGGCTGCTTGGCCGCGTCGCTGATCGCGCGGATGCGCTGCGTCAGGTCGCGGATTTCCTTGACAATGCTGGCTGGCTCGATGCCGTGTTCCTGGTTGTACGCGATCTGGATCGCGCGGCGGCGCTCCGTCTCGCCAATCGCACCGCGCATGGCGTCGGTCATGCGGTCGCCGTACATCACCACGTGCCCGTTGATGTGGCGCGCCGCGCGCCCGATAGTCTGGATCAATGCCTGCTCCGAGCGCAGGAAGCCCTGCTTATCGGCGTCGAGAATCGCCACCAGTGAGACTTCGGGCAGGTCGATCCCCTCGCGCAGCAGATTGATCCCAACCACCACGTCGTACACGCCGAGCCGCAGGTCGCGCAGAATCTCGATTCGCTCGATCGTCTCGATCTCGGAGTGCAGATAATGCACTTTGATTCCCATTTCGAGCAGGTAATCGGCCAGGTCTTCGGCCATGCGCTTGGTCAGCGTGGTGACCAGCGCGCGCTCACCGCGCTTGACCCGCCGGCTGATTTCGCCAAGCAGATCGTCGATCTGGCCCTGGGTCGGGCGCACGTCGATCGACGGATCGACTACGCCCGTCGGGCGGATGATCTGCTGGACGACGCGCTCCGCATGCTGCTCCTCATAAGGGCCAGGCGTCGCGCTCATGAACACCGTCTGGCCGATGCGCTGCTCGAACTCGTCGAAGCTCAGCGGCCGGTTGTCCATCGCGCTCGGCAGACGAAATCCGTACTCAACCAGGACTTCCTTGCGCGACCGGTCGCCGCCCCACATCCCGCGCACCTGCGGAATCGTCATGTGGCTTTCATCAATAACGTACAGCGCGTCAGCGGGAAAGTAGTCCAGCAGCGTCCAGGGAGGGCTGCCCGCCGGGCGTTGGTCGAGGTGGCGCGAGTAGTTTTCGATCCCGCCGGTGTAGCCCAGCTCGCGGATCATCTCCAGGTCATAGCGCGTGCGCTGTTCCAGCCGCTGCGCTTCGAGCAGTTTTCCGGCGCGCTGGAACTCGCCCACGCGCTGCTCCAATTCCTGCTCAATGTCGATCAGCGCCTGTTTCATCTTTTCTTCTTCGGTGATGAAGTGCTTAGCCGGGAAGATGCGGACCTCGCGGTGCTCTTCCAGAATCTCGCCGGTCAGCGGATCGAACTCCACCAGCCGCTCGATCTCGTCGCCGAACATCTGGACACGGTACGTCGTCTCGCTGTAGGCAGGCGCGATCTCCAGCGTATCGCCGCGCACGCGGAAGGTGCCCGGCCGTAGCTCCAGGTCATTGCGCGCGTACTGAATGCCGACCAGATGCCGCAGAATCAGGTCACGGCGGTGCAGCGCGCCAGCTCGCAGCTCCAGAATGACCTTGCCCCACGCCGCCGGATTGCCAATACCGTAGATGCACGACACTGACGCGACGATAACCACGTCACGGCGGCTGAGTAGCGCCGCCGTCGCAGAGAGGCGCAGGCGGTCGATGTCCTCGTTGATGTCCGTTTCTTTCTCAATGTACAGGTCGTGCCGGGGGACGTAGGCTTCCGGCTGGTAGTAGTCGTAGTAGCTGACAAAATACTCGACGGCGTTGCGCGGAAAGAACTCCTTGAATTCAGCATAGAGCTGCGCAGCCAGCGTTTTGTTGTGCGCCAGGACCAGCGTAGGCCGCTGAATCTGCGCGATGACGTTGGCGATAGTATAAGTTTTTCCCGTGCCTGTCGCGCCCAGCAGCGTCTGAAAACGCGCGCCAGCGGCAATCGCTTCGGCCAGCTCCGCAATCGCCTGCGGCTGATCGCCGGTCGGACGGTAATCCGAAATCAGCTCAAACTGCGGCATCGCGATTCTCTCCGGATAGGCCGAACGGGCGTTCTGGACAACAAGAGGATTATAGCGTATCAGCCCGCCGCCGTCGAGCAACTGGCGCAGCGCGCAGCCGCAGCCGGTATTTCAGCCAGATCAGTCGTAGAAGCGCGCGGCGCCGGAGATGACGTAGATCGGGTTGCTGATGATCCAGGCGCGCTCGACGCCCTTGTACTCGCGCCACGCTTCGACGCGGTAGGCTCCCGGCTGGCGAACGACGTGCGTCAGGTTTTCGACGTTCGCCTCTTCCGCGACAACCTCGCCTTCGCTCAGCAGCCGGATCCGCGCCCGTCCCGGTGCGAGGGTCTGGAGCGTCACGCCATGGCCGAGGCGAATCTGCTCACCCATCGTAGCTGAGGCATTCTGCCCCTGCGCGGTGAAGCGAAAGCCGCGTGTTGCGCCAGGGATGTCGTAGCCGATGAAAGCGCGTCCATGGCGCAGCGCCTGGTAGATCAACCGCGCGTCGGCCTCGGCGTCGCCGCTCAGCGGGGCTTTCGCCAGCACGTGCGTGTTGACACAACTAAACAGAAAATCATATGGGAAGACTGTGTGCGCGATCGGTCCCAGCGAATAGCGTGTGCCGTGCGCGTCCGCCCCGCCAATGCCAACTACGCGCTGCCCGCGCGCCAACAACTGGTCCCACAACGCGAGAGTGCGCGGGTTAGGGCCGACCATGATCTCCTCTGGCCGAAAGACGTTGCGCACCGCGTCCTGCCGCTTTTGCAAGTAGTCCTTGAAACGCGACATGTAGTTCCACAGCTCCAGCCCGGTGAACCCTTCGGCCTGGCGATCCAGCCAGGGGATCGCCGGCTCGCCGAGCCAGGGCACGGCGTGATCATCGGGATGGGCGATGAAGCTGAGGCCGCCCGCCACGTTCACCGCTTCAAGCAGCGCCCCTAAGTCGTGGGCCTGCGGGGCCATTTCGCGCCCGGCGTCATAGATCAGCACGTGATTGCACTGGGGCAGGCGGGTCATGTCGTGGACCTCCTCCCCAGCCAGCAGCAGAACATAACCGCGCTCGTCGTCGCCGTACCAGCCGTCGATCCCGCCCACCAGCAAATTGTGATCGGTGAACACAATGAAGTCCAGCCCCGCCAGCAGCGCCGCCTCCGCCACTTCCTGATGAGAGCCTGCGCCGTCAGAGTAGGGCGTGTGCATGTGCAGATTGCCAATATACTCGTAATAGGGCATGAGGTGTATCTTCGGAATGTGCCGCTAAATGTTGTTGCGCCGTACCGGTCCAGCCGCCCGACACGGGTTAGCGTACTGCACGCGGCGCGCCGCTGTCAAGAATCTGCTCTGAAGATCTGCGCCATGCGCCGGGGCGCTGTGGTATACTGTGCGGCACAACACGCTGGGCGGACTCCCCCCGCGCGGCGTTCCGGGCGTCAGATAAGCTGGAGAGCGATTTTGCATGGCAGCGCGACCGCCTGTTCCGCCGGAAGCAGAGACCGGCTCGACTCGCCGTGAAGCGGCGCTTGACGACACCGGACGCATCGACGAGACGCGTGCGCTGCCGCCGGTCCAGCCGCAGCAGCAGCCCGCCGCGAGGCCAGCGCACGCCCGACCGCCTGCCAATCCATCCGGCGCTCGCCCGCGCCAGCGCCCACCCGCAGCCTCGGCTGGCCCAGTCATCCCGCCGCCACCCTACCCGGTCCAGCAGGCTGCCCGGCAGTCCGCGGCGTACCGTCACGCGCCCGCATCGAGCGGCTGGTACCTGCCCTGGTGGTCGCTGATCGTGTTGGTGCTGGCGGTTGGCGCGATTGCGCTGATGCTCGTGCTGGTGCTGGCGCAGTTCAGCGCGCCAAACACGCCCGGCAACCAGCCCGCGCAGGTACGCGTCGTGACCTCGATGCCGACGCTCAGCAGCGAATTTCTCGGCGCGCCAGCCCGCAACCCTGGCCCGGCAGTCACACCGATCGAGATCCCGCCAGGCGGAGCGGCGGGGCCGTCGCTCCTGCCGACGCCAATTCCCAGCCCATCGCTGCCGCCCGGTGACTTTCAGATCGGGGCGACGGTGCACGTGGTCGGAGTCGGCGCCAGTGGGCTGAACGTGCGCCCAGAGCCGGGCATCGGCGGCAATGCGCGCTTTCTGGCCTACGACGATGATGAGTTCGTGCTGATCGAAGGCCCGCAGACTGTCAACAGCCTGGAATGGTGGCGGATTGAAGATCCGGACGACGCCAGCCGGTATGGCTGGGCCGCCCGCCAATTTCTGACGGTCGTTTCGCCTTAGTAGTAGGACTATGCAAACGCCGGGGGATTCCGTGATCGAACAGCACCTGGCCGCCCGCGCCGCCGCGCTCCGGCGCGAGTTAAATGAACACATCTATCGTTATTTCATCCTCAACCAGCCGATCATCACCGATCCCGAATATGACGCGCTCTACCACGAGCTG
>JADLHR010000015.1 GCA_020848665.1 Anaerolineae bacterium | reverse complement strand
TCTAGCAATCGGCAGCCAGCAGTCAGCGGTTAGCAGAATCAGAAAGACAGCGTCTTCGCGCTGCTGCCTGCTCGTCGTAAACGCAGGAACGACGCATGTCTTTGTATCTGGCGTTAACGGCTGACCGCGAATTGCCGCTTCTTACGGCCCCGCGCTCCAGCCATTGAAGGGCGCGCACTGCCCGGTCGCCGCGTTGAACTCGGATGGCCCGCCATAACAGGCGGTGGGCAGCGGATTGCCGCTGTCGTCGAGCCGGTTGGCGTCGATATTATTCAGGTCAACATCCGCCGGATTCATCACCGTCACGCAGTGAATCGCGCCGAAGGCGTTAAGCGGCTCGCGGCGCTGGGCCAGCGGCGCATCCGGGTTGAAGTAGTTGTATGTCAGGCGGCTGACTTCTTCGATCAGCTCCCAGGTACCAATCGTCATGACGTTATTCTGGTCGAGGTCTTCCTCGTAGATGTACATCACAAAGATGTAGTCGCCGCCCGGCGAGAAGACGATCCCGGCGTCACCGGTGGTTTCCGGACCCCAGCCGTTCTTGTGCGCGACCCGCGTTCCCTCTGGCACACCCAGCTCGATCAGGCGGTCGATGCGATTGCCGCTCAGCAGGTTCAGCATCTGCTGGCACTCCGTCTGCGTGATATCGCCCGGATACATCGCCCGCAGGCCGCTGTCCTGGTTGGCGCAGTCGTAAACCTCCATCAGCAGCATCCCCATATCTTCCGCCGTCGTCTGGGCGTAAAGGTCCGGGTGCGCGAAATAATCCTGGTTGGCGGGGCGCTGCGGACGGCAGACTGGCGCCTCGAAGACCAGGCTCGGATCGCCGACGGTCAGCGGCGCGCTGATGTAGGTGTGCTCGGCGCCAAGTTCCTGCGCGGTGCACGACACCTGGCGCAGCCCGTCGCTGAGCTGCGCGTTGACGGTCTGGCCCGCGCCCGGAATCTGCATCAGGAAGTTCGAGGCGGAGTTCTCGCTGCACAGGATCGACGCCGTGAGCAAAAAGGCCGTGTCCTGATCGACCAGCAATTGCTGGCGGAACAGGTTAACCATGATCGGAATTTTGATCGTGCTGACCGCGCTGTGCGCCACGTCAGCCAGGATCGACAGCTCCTCGCCCGATTCGAGGTCCATGACGTACACCGAGGCAAGCGTCTGCGTGCCGTTCCAGGCGAAGCCGCGCTGCTCCATCAACTGCATGATCGCCTCGCGCAGCACGGCCATATCGGCGGCGGGCGCCTCGCGCTCAACCACCGGCAGATGAACAATGCGCTCCTGTGGCTCCATCGAGAACAGCGCGCGCTCGACCAGCTTCATCGCCTCGTCCACATCGAGCGTCAGCCCCGGCCTGCCCGGCTCGAACACCAGCTCGTCAGGAGATTCCCAGCGGAAGCGCGGGCGCTGCGGCTGCGTGTTGTACCCGGCGAGATCGTGCGTCAGAAATTCGCGCAGCAGCGCCTCATTGTAGTCGGCATCGAGCGGCACGCTCACCGCCGCAACAGGTCGCCGTCCCAGGTAATTCCAGAAGCCGAGCCAGAAATTGGTCGCGGCGGTGTTGCGAGCGCGAGCGTCGGCCAGCATCGCGTCGCTGTTGGTGCGAAAGCCAACCTCCGCCGGGCTAAGCATGATCAGGTGCGCGCCGAAATAAAGCTGGACCGGCTGCGCGATATAGACCTGCTCCCAACGCTCCTGAGCGCGGCTTTCGGACATTCCTCCGACTTGCAGGCCAGCAATCGTCAGATCGGTTTGCAGCGAGTCCTTGGCGCTGCTGTAGCGGGCCAGCTCGATCATCGCCAGGACGATTGCGCCTAGCAGCAGCAGCGCCGAAAAGACTTCGAGCAATGGAAGCTGCATGCGGCGGCGGTCTTCGCGCAGATGTCCGTAGGCCATGCGTCCGGTTATCCTTCTCCGTGCGTGCTGGCTTCGCCACGCTCGGCGCGCAGCGCCTCAAGCGCCCGCTCATGAAATACGACCAGCGGCGGCAGCGCGTCGAGCGGCGTCCAGCGATAGTCAAGCAGCTCGTGGCTCAGCCGGATCGCCTGCGGGCCATCTTCCGGCTGACAGAGATATACCAGGTCCAGGTGCCCGCGCAGTTGCGGCGAGCGCAGCGCCAACACAGGCCGCACCGCCCGGACGCGCAACCCCGTTTCTTCGAAGATTTCGCGCTCTGCCGTGCGCGCCGGGTCCTCGCCGCGCGCGATCCAGCCGCCCGGCAGCCCCCAGGGCCGCTGCGGATGAAACACATGCTCGACCAGCAGCACATGCTCGCCGCTGGCGTCGAGCACAATCCCAACCACGCCAGCCGAGAAGCGCGGCTGCCACAACCGGACGACGGCCTGCACCAGCCAGCCGCCCCAGGGCGCCCGGCGCAGCATCCGTGCGGCGCGGCGGTGCCAGATACGCTCAGGCATGCGCGGGGCTGAATGAGACAGGGGCAGAGTCAAACGGCCTTCCTCGACAGGCGCATCCCAACGCAACAAACGCAAAAACAACAAGAGGCCACTGCGCCGTGATCTTCGCAGCGCCGGCCCCCTCCAGACGTAAATCGGACGTGAGTGTAGCGCGCGCCGGTCGAAATGCCAAAACACGAGGATAAATGTATAATGAAGGCCGGGCCGGGGCTGGCGCGCGCCACACGCCTACCTGTGCTATACTGAAGCCGAACACTTCACCAACCCTGCACCCTGCGAGGATTTTCGCAGAGGAGCACGTATGGACTCCACGCCTGACTTCCTGGACCTGTTCGTCGATTCCACCGGCGAGCTGCTCTATTTTCTGGCAGTGCTTGCCATCAGCCAGGCCGCGCTGCTGATGGCGTTAGGCCAGCGCCTGCGCGGACGCAGCGAGACTGCGGCGGGACGCTTCGTCGTACTGCTGGCGGGGGTCGTGCTGGCGTGGATTGCGCTGATGGGCGGCGCGCTGTACGCCCTGGCGACCGATACCGGGCCAGATGCGATTCTGCCGCCGCTGGAGCGCGCAGTCAACACCCTGGTGATCGTCTTCACCGCGTCGGCGCTCCTCGCCGCCGACAGCCCGCGACCGCAGCCGGGCGCGTGGCGCGTGACCGGGCTGCTGGCTGTCGCCGTCGTCGCAGGGTACGTCTACACCGCGATCACCTGGTCGCCCCTGGCCGAAACAGAGCAGTTCAACGC
>JADLHR010000014.1 GCA_020848665.1 Anaerolineae bacterium | reverse complement strand
GTACACCTGAGCAACATTCACGCCCGCGAGTCGTTCCGCCACACCTCGCTGATCGCGCCGGTCTGCCTGGGGCAGATCAGCGGGCTAGGCCCGATTGGCTACCGGCTGGCGCTGGAGGCGCTGCTGGCGCGCGGCGCGAATGAGGCGGATTCATTCTGAGGGCAGCATGGATGGAGGCTCCATTGGTCGAATCGGTGATTGCGTTTCAAGGCGAGCACGGCGCGTATTCCGAGGAAGCGATCCGCTGCCATTTCGGACCGGAGGTCAGCGCGCTGCCTTGCGAGTCGTTCACCGCGATCTTTGAGGCGATCAAGCGCGGTGAGGCCAGCGGCGGGATGCTGCCGGTCGAAAACTCGCTGGCCGGGACAGTTGCGCAGGCCTACGAGCTGCTGATGGAGCATGACTTCCGCGTGCAGGGCGAGCATATCCTGCCGGTGCGCCACTGCCTGCTGGCGCCGTCTGGCACGGCGCTCGATGACGTGCGGCAGGTGCGCTCGCATCCGCAGGCGCTGGCTCAGTGCGCCGGGACGCTGCGCCGCCGGGGATGGGAGCCGGTTGCGTGGTACGACACCGCCGGGGCCGCGCGTGAGCTGGCCGCCGATCCAGCGCCACACACCGCCGCGATCGCCAGCGCCCTGGCCGGAGAGTTGTACGGGCTGAATGCGCTGGAGCGCAGCGTTGAGGACGATCCCAGCAACTCGACGCGCTTCTTCGTGATCGGCCCGACCGACGCCCCGCGCCGTGACCCCAGCAAGACCTCGCTCGTCTTCGCCGTGCGGCACGGGCCGGGTGCGCTGGTCCACTGTCTGGACGCTTTCGCCAGGCGCGGCGTCAACCTGACCAAGATCGAGTCGCGCCCGATGCGAGGCCGCCCCTGGCAGTACTGGTTCTATCTCGACTTCGAGGGCCACTGGCAAGACCCCGCTGCCGAGGCCGCGCTGGTCGAGTTGCTGCGTCAGGCGTCGCTGGTCAAGATGCTCGGCTCGTATCCGGCGGCGACCGGCGGCCCCAACAGCGCGTGACCCAGCGTGCGAAGTTCGTAACAACCTCTAGTACTCAGTCAGCATGGTTTTGATGCACAGATTCTTCGGAGCTAAGCGTAATCTTGCGTTTTTATGCATCAGATTTCAGATTGACTGAGTACTAGCTGCTCTAGCGAGATGCGCTCGTCGCGTGATTAAACGCCAGCGCCGCGCCAGGACCCAGCGTACATGCCTCCTCGGGCGTAACCAGCGGAACCGCCTCGCTGCCTTCGTTACGCAGGGTCGTGCGGCGCCCATCGGTGCTGAAACGCACCAGATTTCCATGCCAGGCGAAGCTGAACGCGGCGCGCTTCCAGCCCGGCGGCAACGCGGGCCAGTCAAGCAGGTGTACGCCCTCGCGCATCAGCTCCAGGTGACAGAAGCCGCGCACGATCGCCTGCCATGCGCCGCCCATCGCCGCCGTGTGCACGCCGAAATTCCAGTGCGGACCGGTCCCCAGCAGGTCCATCATAGCGGTCTGCATGAAGTATCGGTACGCCCACCCGGTCAGCCCGATGTCCGCCGCGACCAGCGCGTAGGCCATCGGGCTGAGGCTGGAGTCATGGGCGGTGCGCGGCTCGTAATAATCCCAGTTGGCGCGTTTGACCGCTGTGCTGTACCGCTCGCGCAGCAGGAACAGCAGCAGAACCACGTCCGCCTGTTTGATCGCCTGCGTAGCCTGAAACGGCCCCAGCGGGCCGCCGGGATGCAGATCGGGATGCGCCAGCCGGGCGCGCACCTCGTCCGGCGGAACATCTTCAAGCGCAAAATAACCGTCGAACTGCGCGATCAGCCCGGTAACCGGGTCCGGCGCCGGGACGCAGAGCCGCGCAGCAACCTCGCGCCAGCGCGCAATCTCCGCTTCGTCGAGCGCCAGCCGCGCCCGCAGCGCCGCGAAAGCGCCCGGATCGCGCACGCGCAAGCCATCCAGCGCACCGAACGCGATCTCCAGGCTGTGCCGCGCGAGGGCGTTGGTGTAGGCGTTGTTATCGACACGCTCGTGATACTCGTCCGGTCCCAGTACAGCGCGCAGCTCGCAGCGACCGGCGCCCACGTCACAGACCGCGCGCGAGACGAAGAAACGCGCCACCTCAACCATGATCAACAGGCCGTACTCGCGCAGAAACGCCGCGTCGCCGGTGGCCTCGACGTACTGCCACAGCGCGTAGACAATGTCTGTCGAAATGTGAACCTGCTCGTCGGCAAAATACGAGCGGATTTTCTCGCCGGTCAGCGGGTTATCGAAGACGTACAGCGCGCAGGTTTCGTCGCCGGTTTCCTGGCTCTGCCAGGCGTAGTACGCGCCTTCATAGCCAAGGCTCGCCGCTTTGCGCTGCGCGCCGGGCAGCGTGCGCGCGCGGTAAATCAGGCTGCGGCGCGCATAAGCAGGCTGAGTATAGGTATAGAACGGTAGGACGTAAATCTCGTTGTCCCAGAAGATCGATCCCCAGTAATCCTGGCCCTGCAAGCCGCGCGCCGGCACGCTGACGCGCTCGTTGTGCGGCAGGTTTGACAGCAGGTGATAGAGGCAAAAGCGGATCGCCATCTGCGCGTCCGGGTCGCCTTCGATTACCACATCTGAGGCGTTCCACCACGCCGCCCAGACATGGGCGTGTGCGGCGCGGAACACGCCATAGCCCTCCGCTTCGGCGCGGCGCAGCTCGTCCTGCGCCAGCGCAAGCAGGTTGCCCGCTGAGAAGCGGCTGTCATAGACCGCCGCCCATTTGGTCAGTGTCACGTCGTGCCCCGGCGTGAGATCGAGCGTGAGCGCGCAGTCCAGGCGCTGCGCCTCGGCGGAAGCTCGCCACACGGCGTCGGGCGCACCCGCTATGTGATGCGCCGCCGCGACGACCGCGCGATAGCCTTCCTCGATTGTGGCAATCGCAACCGCGCCGCCCGTGTCCCAGGGCACAACCTCAACTTGCGCGAAGTGCGTTTTCGCGAAACGGTTGCTCACATGGGCGTCCACCGACGAGCGCAGCCTGACCGCGCACGGCGCGTCGGCGCGCAGCCGCCACTGGATCGCACCCAGATGCAGGCGGCTCGCGCTGACCAGCCGCTCGCTGTCGAGCGTCACAGTCACGCCGCGCCGCGCCCTCCAGCGATAACTTTGCAGCAGCAGCGCGCGACGCAGGTCCAGCGCGCGAGAATAGTATTCCAGCCCCGGCGCGGCCAGGTCGAGCGCCTCATCATCGACTGTCAGCGCCAGCGGCGTCCAGGCGGGCAGGTTGATCATCTCGCGGTCGAGGATGCCGCCGCTGGGCGAGTCATACAACCCGTTGACGTAGTGCCCGGCGACACCTGGCGCGTCTGGCGGCAGAAACTCCGACGCGCCGCGCGAGCCGGTATAGCCGTTCGCCAGCGCGAAGACGGTCGCCTTGTTCACCTCATTGTCTGGAATGTACCCCGCCCGATCGCGGATCAGCCAGCCATCCACAAAATCGTACATATAAGTCATCGAACTGCCGCCTCGCTCACAGCGCGTTGATCAGACCGGACAGCAGCACGCGCCCGGCAATATTGTCGCGCAGGCCGCTGACCTGGTCGCCGTGGCCGCCCTCAAAGCGCAGGGTCGAGGCGATCAGCTTGCCCGCGCCGACGTGCGCCTCGATGACGTAATCGAGCCAATGGAACTGGCGCGCGTCGAGCCGCCCGAATAGCGAGCGCACGTTCCAGATGTCGTCGCCCAGCTCCTCGCTCAGCCGCGCTGTGTCCAGCGCGACATCGGTCGCCAGGTGGTAGAACTGCACGTCCGCGAACCCTCCGTGCTGCAGGACATCCATCGCGGGGTGGCTCCCTGGCAGATTGATCGCCTCGCGCCAGAAGGAGCAGGCGTGCGCCGGGAGCGGCGCCCCGGTCGTTTGCAGCAGCAGGACGTTTCCGCCCTGGCGCAGATAGTCCAGCACGGACGGCGTCAGGACGCTGGTCAGCACGCGGCGCGGCCAGGACTGCGTCTTCGAGGCGCGCGCCAGATGCGGCACGGCAGTGTACAGGTCATCCAGCCCGGCCAGCGTTCCGCACGGATCGACAATGCCCAGGTCGTCCGGCCAGGCTGTGACCGATGGGCAGATCCACAGCGGCCACTCGTTCTTGATGTGGTGATCGCCGCTTTGCAGCTCGACATAGAGCGTGACGCGGTAAATATATGGGCGCACCGGCGGGATAAACTGGATCGCGCCGATGGTCGCGGGGTCACCGAGCGGCAGCGCGCCGGAGAGCATCTGCTGCCCGTAGCCGGCGCTGTCCCCGGCGTCGTCTACCGCCTGCCAGCTCAGTTCACCGCCGCGCAGGCGTGGACCGACATGCGCCAGCAGAACCGAGAAAGCGACCGGCTGCCCGCAGACATGGTTGGCGGCGTCGCGGCGTCGCGGACGGTCCCCGCCGTGCACCCAGGCCCGTGACCGCGCCTGCCCCAGCAGGAGCACGGAAGCGGCGTTAAACTGCGTGAAGCTATCGGCATCGTATTTAGGCTCCATCAGGTCGTCGAACAACGATGAAGCAGCCAGTCCGGTCTGCCGAATACTGGTAATAACATAACCTCCCATGCCGGACCGGGCGCGGACTTTCTCCAGAATCGTCTTGCGTACCATCAGCGATTGGCGGCGCGAGATCGCCTGCAGCTCAGCCTGCGTGTACGGCAGCTTCAGCCGCGCCATACGGGCTTCCTGTTCGTGATAGCCAAGCTTGCGAGCGTGGATCGGGTGCTGTTCAGTCAGCCACCAGGGCAGGCGTTCCTGGTAGGCGCGGCGCATCGTGTCCAGATCGCGGTAGTCATCGGCGTCACAGAATTCGCCAAAAATCCAGGGGCGCTGCTCGCGCCAGTCGCGCCGGAAGTGATCAACCAGCGGGTCGAAGTAGTGTAGATCGGTGTAGAAATGGTAGTCATAGAAATCGCTGGCGTCGGCGGTCTGCGCACCATACGCCTCGCCAGAGCCGCTGTTGTCGCACAGCAGCATCCCCGCCGCCGAACCGCGCACCGCGTCGTCCAGCGTTTGCACGAATTCGGCGTCTACGTCGCGCCCCAGCTCGCAGCCCAGGCTGACCAGCACGACCGACGGATGCGGCTGCACCAGGTACATGATCGCGCGGTATTCGCCTGGCGCGCGGCGGCGCAGGTCGGGCGTCACGTCCGGCAGCCAGAGCGGGAACTCCTGCCAGAGCAGCATCCCTTCCTCATCGGCGATGTCGAAGTAGGTCTGCGACGGCACGAACAGGCACAGCTTGACCAGGTTGAAGCCGCGCGCGCGCAGCTTGGCGAATTCATCGCGCACCATCGCGGCGTCCGGCGCGGGGGTGAGCGTGTCGGGGTACCAGCCCCAGTGCAGCGCGCCGCGCAGGTTGAACGGGCACCCGTTCAGCAGCAGCGTGCCGCCCTGGCGCGTCAACTCCCGGAAACCGAAGCGCCGGACGCCGTGCAGCGCCGGGTCGCCTGCCGATTCCTCAATGGTCATCTCCAGCGTGTACAGCGCCGGGTCGTCGGGGGACCAGGGCAGCGGATGGTCGATCGTCAGCGCGAACTCCAGCGCCCCGGCGCGTACCGGCAGGCGGCTGGTCGCGGCGACGCCGCCGTTTGGCACGCGCACGGTCAGCAGCGCCTGGGCGCTGGGCGATGGCTCGGCGGGCGCGCAGATGGTCGCGGAGACGGTCACGCGCCCGCTGCGCAGGTCGGGCTGGATGCGCAGGTCGTCCAGCGCGTAGCCCCGATGCGCCGCCAGCCGCGCGCTCTGCCACAGCCCGCCGAAGGGCAGCGAGACATCCGGGATAAACCCGACCAGCGCCTCGCGCAGTGGAAAGCGCCCGCCTTCCCAGCCCGGCGCGGTGACGATCACCTCAATCATGTTGTCGTGGCCGGGCCGGATGCGATCCGTCACGTCGAACGAAAACGGCGTCCACATGCCACGGTGCTCGCCGACGCGCTGTCCATTCACGATCACTTCGGCGTGATAGCTGACCGCGTCAAACTGCAACTCGATGACGCGCCCCTGCCAGTAGCTCGGCACGCGCACCGTCCGCCGGTAGCGCGCCGGGCCTTCCAGCCAGCGCGGCACGTCCGTCTGCGCCTGCCACGCGCCAGGAACGGTGATCGTCCGGCTGACTCCGCCGGCGAAAGAGAATTCCCAGGGGCCGTCGAGGCTTTGCACCTCGGCGCGAGAATTAAACCGCATCGTCGGGCTTTCCTTTGCGCGCGCTTGTCTTAGTGTGTTTGCGTATCCGCCGCGTTATCCTCGAACGTGTTGGCCTCAAGCGCGATCCGCTCGGCGCCCTCGATCTGCATGGCAGCGACGGTGTGCTCTTTGAAGGCGTTGCCCTGCACCGTGCAGTCGCGAATCTGTGCCAGACGCAGGCCGATCCGGTTGCCCGAAAAGGTGTTGCCGCGCAGGCGATAGCCGTAACACTGTGCGTCGACCGTCACTTTGTCGGTGTAGCCGTTGAAGCCGAGCCAGTTCTCCTCGAAAAGGTTATCTTCGATCTCGAAATCGTACGAGACCTCGTAGCCCGGCCAGTATTCCAGCACGGCGATACCGCGCGTCCACAGGCGGATGCCCTCGCGGTTGCGGCGAACCTGGTTGCCCCGGAAGGTGATGTTGTGCGCGTGCTCGGCGGCGATCCCCGCGATGAAGTTATCCTCGATGGCGTTGTCTTCGACGAGGTTATCCCACGAGAAGCCGAGCCAGAAACCGTAATTCGACTTGCTGCAAATGTTGCGGCGGAAGATGTTGTTGCACGAGAAGGTTGATTCGATGGCGTTGTTCGGGCTGTACGAGCAGTCGTTGTCTTCAATCAGGTTGTCGTTGCACGGCTCGATCACGCCGGGGTGCTCGTACCCCGCGATAAAGATGCCGTCCCCGCCGCCGCGACAGGCGTTTTTGAGAACCTGGTTGCGGCTGGAGCCGCGCACCATCACCAGGCCCGCCGCGTCGGCTTCGACGCGCTCAACCCCGCTCTCGCGCCGGAAGACGCGGTTGCAGAAATCGAGCACGTTGCTCTCGATGCGGTTGTCGTGCGCAGCGGATAGATACACGCCCCAGCCGCTGTTGAACGAGGCGTTATTGTCGCGCACGGTCAGGCCGCTGCTGTGATAGAGCAACACGCCGTTCTGCTGGTGCTGAAGGTCGTTGCCTGCCACCAACCCGCCCTGCACGCGGTTGAGCAGGATCGCGCCACCGTATGCTTTCTCGACCGGCTTCCACAGATAGAGGAAATGTTTGAACGGCTCCAACTCGGCGGTGCGCGTGATCTGGTTGCCGGTCAGTGTCAGGCCCTGGCAGTCGTCGGCGCGGATGCCATACAGGTAGCGGAGCGCCGTCAGCCCCTGGATCGTCACGCCGCGTCGCCCTGCGACATGCGCCGCCACGCCCTGCCCATCGTCGCCAACCAGCGTCGCGCCGGTCGCGTCCAGCGTGACGCCGTCGGCTATGATCCGCAGGCCGCGCGGCAGGTGGTAAACGCCCGGCTCCAGGCGCGTGTCCTCACGGATTTCCAGACCGTCGATCGGCGTGATGGTTTTCATAAAGTCAGCTCCTCGTTTTTGGCAGTCCCCCTGAAGAGTGTTGTTGGTAAAATAGAGCCAGTAATGGAATGAGGTTTGGGGGAGACATGACGAACGAACTGGCTCAAGTGGGGCGGTTTTGCCCAAACGAAGCGTGCGCGTTGTACGGTGACCTCGCAGCGACGCAGATTATCCGCTTCGGGAAAACCAAGAATGGTACGCAGCGCTACCGGTGCAAGGGGTGCGGTCAAACGTTTACGGAAACGCACGGCACGGTGTTCTATCGACGTCAAGCCTCGCGCGAAACGATCTTGGAAACCCTGGCGTTGTTGGCGGAAGGGGTGCGGATTAGCAGTATCTCGCGCGCCAAAGGGATCAAAGAAGACACGATTCTCGACTGGCTGCGTGCTGCAGCCCGGCAAGCGGCAGAGATTGAAGACGCCTTGCTGAAAGACTATCGTGTCAGTCAAGGGCAGATCGATGGCCTGTGGACCTATGTGGGACACAAAGGGCATAAAGGGGGGGCGTCGAAAGTGACGAACAAGGCGAATTCTGGCGCTGCACCCTGCTTGAGGTGAACACTCGGCTGCGTGTGGGACGCGGGATCGGCAAAACGGAGACGGATGCATCTATCGAACTCCTACAGCAGCTCAAGGGCCGGGGCCATCCCGTTGTCCCGCCGCCGTTGGTCTCGGATGGCTGGGGCGGTCACCGGGAAGCACTGGTTGAAGTTTATGGTGAAGTGCCCGAATACAGCGGGCGCGGGCGTCCACCAGCGCTCAAGCAACCCGGTCAGCAGTGGCAGTAGTTGCAGCTGGTCAAGCAACGCGAGAATGGACGGGTGATCGGGGTCGAACCGCGTGTGATCTTTGGTCAGCCCGCTCAAGTCTATGCTGAATTGGCGTTGCATACCGCCTACGTTGAACGCACCAACCTGACCGCGCGCCACATGAATGGACGCCTGGTCCGTAAAACGTTGGGGTTTTCCAAGCGCGTGCAGATGTTGCGGGCGGCGTCGGTCTGGGAAGATGTCGTGTATAACTTGGCGCGTCATGTCAAAACCTTACGGTTGGAAGTCAACGGTGGGTTTCGTCGCTGGCTTCATCGCTCACCTGCGATGGTTGCCGGTCTCGCTGACCACATCTGGTCGATTGAAGAACTGCTATCGTACCGTTCTGTTCCTAACAATACTCGATCGGGAGACTACCCGTTTTTCGATTTCCAGCCAATAAGCTGTGGGCCAGCCTGCCAGGGGCTAAGAGGCAAGGTTGCGCTCGGCATAGCGCCGGGCGCGTTCAATCGCCGCGTCTACCGCGTCCGGCGCGACCGCCAGCGTACCATCAACGAACGCGATCGTCGGGATGTAATACGGCTCCGACGGCAGCGGCTCGTAGGGAGCGAAGCCGCTCTCGAACACGCCGGTGCTGCCGCGCCCCGGTTCGGAATCCGCGATGTGCTCGAAGAAGCGCCCATAACGCCCTGCCCAGGCGGGAACAGGCCGCCATTTGCGTGTGGTCTGGCACAGCGGCAGCACGTCAAGAATACCGTCCCACCAGTCCTCGCCAGCCACCAATAGGCCAGGATGCGCCGCTCGCAGATCATGCACCAGCGCGTGCAGCCCCTCGCGCAGGTTATAGTCCGGGTCGTTGGTCCATACTTCGGGGCAGTCAAGGAACACCGCGTCGAGATCATAGCCGTCGAGCGTGGCGAGAATCTGCCGGGACAGCTCGGCTCGCCACGCCGGGGCGCCAATGTTGAGCCAGGCCTGCCAGGTGGTGTCACGCCCGCGCGAGATGTCCCAATCCGGCCGGTTGCCAACATACGTGGTGCGCGTCGGACTTTTCATGTGCGAGACCGGCCCGAAGCGCTCGAAGCCCGGCGTCGTCCAGGCGTTGGCGCTGGTCACGCCGAAGAACGGCATCAGATGCGCGCCGCGATCTCGCGCCTCGCCCGCCAGTTGCGCGAAGCTGTCCGCGCCGCCGAGCAGCGGCTCGGGCCGATAATCGCTGTATTGCCAGTAGTAACGCCCCTCCCACCCCGCCAACAGCGCCAGGACTTGCTCGCCGGGCAGCCGGTCGGTAACGTAGCGCAGGACAGCGCGCGCGTCGTTGTAGGTGTTGAAGGTGTAGCCGGTCCAGTGCATGCAGTGGATTGTCATCACCAGGCTGATGCGTCGCGCCCAGCCCGGCATATCGATGCGTTGTTCCCACGGGACCAGACCCATCTGCGCCTCGGTGAAGGCAAGCTGCGCCGCGCGAAAGGCGTCGAGGTCCGGCGCAGGACTGATCACCCAGTCCGGCGCTTCGACATGCGACGCGAAAAAGCGTGCGTCGTCCTCGAAGATCAGCTCGACCGCGCAGCGTCCGGCCAGCGGACCGAACCGCTCGGCGTAGATCGCGAAGCGTTTGGCGCGGCCCTGCGCGTCTTCGCAGCGCATCCCGATCACGCCGCCGTCATGCTCTACGAACAGCAGCGGCAGCCGCAGATGATTGGGGTAGCGGAGCAGCGTTCCGGTGTTGGGCACTGGCTCCGGCCGGTCGAGCAAATCCAGCGCGCGCAGCGAAGGCAGATCGCGCACCAGTACCTTGACGCAGCGGATCGTCGCCGCCGCGTCCGCCATGATCGAGAGCCGCAGGGCGTCCCCTTCGCGCCGGATTGTCGCGACCAGGCCGCCCGGTGCACGGCGCTGCTGCCCGGCCCAGCTTAATTCCGTACAGACCAGCCGCCAGCCGTCGCCGCCCGGCGTGATGGTTGTGCGCTCCAGATTCAGCCCGTAGGTGTTTTCGAGGGTGATCACCTGGAAACTTAGACGCCAGGGGCCGAACTCGAACAGCGGATCGCGCGTGTCAAAGCTGTGAAACTGCATAGCGCCTCCCGATCAGGCCCCAGGTGTATAGCGCCACCGCCAGATAGAGCGCCGCGCCGAGCAGCAGCGCTGCATTGAACCCGTAAGCCATGGCAAGCGCCGTCGCCAGCGCCGAGCCGAGCGTCGAGGCAACCGCGTTCGCGCCCCAGTGCACCGGGATGCCCGCTGGATCGGCCACACTCGCGAGCCGCAGTCCGCTGGGAAAAGCCATTCCCATCACAAAGCCGAGCGGCGCGAGCAGCAGCATCGTCACGCCAGCGCGCACTGCCAGCGACGAGGGCAGCACGAGGTCGATCAGCGCCGGATACAGAACTGTCGCGGCCAGCACGCCGAGGCTGGTCGCCAGCGCCGCGAAAGTCACCAGGCGCGGCAACTGGACCAGCGCGAAGCGCCCCGAAAACAGACTGCCCGCGCTCGCGCCAAGCAACATTCCGCCGATAACCGCGATCAGCGCCAGGGCTGGCGCGCCGAGCAGCAGGTTGAACCGCTGGATCAGCGGGATCTCAACCAGCATAAACCCTGCGCCGAGCAGCGCGAAATAGCCAAGCCAGGCCGCGCGCCGCCCCAGCGGCGCCTGGCGCGGGTCCCAGGTGACAATCACCAGCGCGAGATACAGCAGCGCCAGGGCTAGCACTGCACGCAGCAGTGTCCGCAGCGCGCCGGGCAGGCCAGGCTCAAGATGATAGAAGAACGGGCGGTTGTCGGTCGCCGGGAAATAGTTGAACTCCTTATTTCCGGCGATGTACTGGTCGAGCGTCAGCTCGCCGGTTGCCAGCCCGCCCAGAAGCTGCTCGCTGAGATGTGGTAGATAGAGAATGCTCATGCCGCGCGCTTCGATCAGGTCGCGCAGCGCCCGGACACGCATCTCGGTCCAGGGCGCGCGGTCGATGGTAACGATCGTCTGCCGCGCCTGCGGATCGGTCGTGCGGCGCGCGGTGAGCGTCACCCGGTCGAGCGCCTCGCGCAGCGTAAGCCCCTCGCGCTGAAGCATGTCAAGCGCGCCCAGAAACAGGCGGATGCCTTCCGGCCCGTTGTGCGTCACGGCGCCGATCCGCCCCTCGTCGCTGAGGTGGTCCCAGTAGGCGGCCAGCGCCTCACGTGTGAAGACGTAGTTCTCGGCCAACGCCGCCGCACCGGACGTCGCCGCCTGGCTATAGACGAGGTTGAGGTAAATCAGATCGTAGCGCGCCTCGGATCGCTCGACGTAGTTACGCCCGTCAGTGACAATCGCCGTCACACCCGGCAGGTGGAATACGTCGCCGGTGTAGGCCGCGTAATCGTTGGTCAGCGCGACCATCGTTGGATTGATCTCGACCGCCGTGATCGTCTCCGCGCCCGCCAGCCGCGCCTGGATTACGTCTTTGCCTGCGCCCGCGCCGAGGATCAGCACGCGAGCAGGCGGCAACTCGATGGCGAACGGCAAATTGTCGGCGTTGGCTTCGAGCCACGACGCCTCTTCCGGGTTTGCCGGGTTATAGCGCACCATGACGCTGCCTGCGCCCGCGTCGGTGAAGGCGTAGCGCAGCGCCTCGTCTGCGATGCGCACCAGGTCCACCCGTGCGAAGGCGCTCCAGCGCGTGTCAAGCACCTCAGCTTCGGCAGTCGGGTCTTGCAGCACGTGCGTCATGGTCTTGTCAGGCGGAGCATCCTGCAACCGGGCCGGATCGTAATCGACACCGCTCGCCGCCAGCCCGATTCCAAGCGCAGCCAGCAGCGCGGCGACACCCACCAGCGCCCGCCGCGCATCCCACGCCAGCAGCGCCGCCGCCAGCCCCGCGACCGCCGCCAATGCCATCACGCCGCCAAATGCGCCCACCTGCTCGACCAGCAGCAGCGCGGCAGCCAGACCCAGAGCCGCGCCGAGCAAGTCCGCGCCGTACAGCAGCGCGCTGTGCGCGGCGTAGCGCGCGAACAGCGTCGCGTTCAGCCAACCGAGGATCACGAAGGGGACCAGCGCCAGCCCGGCGGCGAGTGCTACCCGGTCAGCGGAATGCACGGCGGACAGCGCCAGCGCCACGCCAATCAGCGCCGCGCAGAGCGCGAGCGCCGCCGGGCCGAGCGCCGCCTGCCCGACCCGCGCACGCGTCAGGTGCCCGATCGCTGCACCAACGCCCAGGCCCAGCACAGCCAGCGAGACGATCAGGAAGACGTAGTGATACTGGAAGATCAGCGAGAACAGCCGTGTGAGCGTGACCTCGTAGGCCAGGCCAGCGGCGGCGAGCACCAGCACGGCGCCCGCCACCCGGAACCGCTCGTCAGTGGGGCGAAATTGTCTTGTCACAGCGCCCGCTAGCCCTTGAGGCCGGTAAGCTGGATACCCTCGATAAAGTAACGCTGCAAGAAGAAGAACAGAATGATCGTCGGTGCGATGACGATGGTCGAAGCCGCCATCAGCACCTCGTAGTTGGTCGTGAAGTGCCCCTTAAACAGGTTCAGGCCGAGCGTCGCGGTGAACTTGCTCGGGCTGTTGATAAACACGTAAGGCGTGAAAAAGTCGTTCCACGAGCCGAGAAACGTGAAGATCGCCATCGTCGCCAGCGCGGGCATGCTCAGCGGCAGCACAATTCGCGTCAGGATCTGCGCCGTGTTCGCCCCATCGATGCGCGCCGCCTCCTCCAGTTCCACCGGGATCGACATGAAGAACTGGCGCAGCAGGAAGATGAAAAACGCATTGCCGAAGAACGACCGCAGGAACAGCGGGTACAGCGTGTCGATCATGCCCAGGTTGCGAAAAATCTCGTAGACCGGGATCAGCGTCACCGGGAAGGGGAGCATCAGCGTGCTGAGCAAAATTGCGAATAGGATATTCTTGCCTGGTGCGCGCAGACGGGCGAAGGCATAGGCGACGATGGTGCACGACAGGAAATTGCCGATCAGGTTGAGCAGGACGACAAGGCCGGAGTTCTTGAAGAATGTCAGAAAACTTGCTCCGCCGATGGTCGCTGTCATGGCGCGCCGATAGTTCTGGATGCGCAGATGTGGCCGGGTGTTGCGTTTTAGCGTGTCGGCGTCGACCTCAAACGCGTCGGGCACATCCGCCAGCGGCACCAGCAGCGCCATTTCCTGCGGCTGGCCGAAAAGCGCCACATCCAGCACGTCGTCGTATTCCTCGAAGCCCTCCTTGATACGGATGATCCCGCCGCCAGAAACGCGCATTGAGGTCTGGTCCTCGGTCAGCTTGGCGACCGGCCCAAAACGAATCCCCTCGGCATATTCCTCTGGCAAGACGATTGTCTCGCTCGATCCGGGCAGCAGACCAACGACATCAACCGGATTCTCGCCCTCGGCGTGCAGCGTGAAACGTGGCAGCGAGAAATTGGGCCGCATAAACGGCTCGTCCAGCGGCGTCAGGCCGCTGTTGGGCACGGTCAGCGCGTGATCCACAATCAGGTCCAATTCCAGAATCGGCTGCCAGCTTTCGTCGCTGACGCGCACATATTCCGCACCAGAGTCGTCGCCCGCGATAGTGAATACGTCCAGCTCGGTCGAGCCAATCGTTACGGCGCGCGCCGCCTGGACCTCGCCCTTACCCGCCAGCCGCGCGTGCTCGGCCACTTCTGGCGTCGAAACGACGACCAGCTCGCTCTCCGGTCCCAGCTCGACAAGCACCTGCGTTCCGCCGTCCACCACCATCTCGCGCGCCTGGAGGCGGACATCCAGCAGTTCGACGTTGGCACGGCCTGCGCCGCGCACCACCGTCAGCGGCATTACCTGGGCGGTCGTCAACTGATCGACCTCAATGACGGCCATCGCGTCCCCCGCGCGCCCGATCGCCACTACATCGCGCACGCCATCGGGGCTGGTCCAGGCGCGGACATTCAGCGGAACGTTCGCCTCGCCCACTTCCTTCAGCGTTGCGTCGCTCAGCTCCGCCTGCGGCACTGTGATCATGTGCTGCTCCAGATCGCTGGCGCTGATGACAGTCGTATAGCGCCGCCGGCCGAGGCGGATCACCTCCGTATCCTTGCCGCTGCGCTCGACCGAATAAGTGTTGATGCCGGTGTTCTCGCTGCCAGCCTGCACCTGCACCCACTCCTGCGGAATCCAGATCGGGGGGCGGGTGAAAATCTGCCACTCCGGCTTGAAGCTGGCTGAGAGCATCCACAACAGCGGGAACAGCATGAAACACGCGCCGATAAACAGGAAGAAATAGCTGATCGCCATGCGGATACGCTTCAGGCCCGCCTGGCCGAAGCGCGACGGTTGCAGGCGGTACGTTCCAAGCGGGGAAGGCGACGCCGGGGTGGTCTGTTCGACGGCCATGCTATTCCTTCCCTCCAGTCTCATAGTAGACCCACAGCGCCGACGACCGGATCACCAGCAGCGTGAGCGCCATAATCACCGCGAACAGAAACCAGGCCATCGCCGAGGCATAACCGAAATGGATGAAGCGGAATGCCTGGTTGTACAGGTTGAGCACATAGGTCAGCGTGGCGTTGTTCGGGCCGCCCGCCGTCAGCACCAGCGGGCCTTCAAACACCTGGAACGCGCCGATCAGGCCAAGCACCAGGTTGAAGAAGATCGTCGGGGTGAGCATCGGCACCGTCACATGGCGGAACTTCGCCCACTCTCCCGCGCCGTCGATCTCCGCCGCCTCGTACAGCGACTGCGGGATGCCCTTCAGCCCGGCCAAGTAAATCACCATCTGCCCGCCGATGCTCCACCAGCTCATCAGGATCAGCGAGGGCAACGCCCAGGTCGTGCTGGCGATCCAGCCTGGTCCGCGCACACCGATCATTTCAAGCAACTGGTTGACCAGGCCGTACTGCGGGTTGAGCAGATAGGTCCACATGACGGCTATAGCCACGCCGCTGACCATCGTCGGCATAAAGTAGATTGTGCGCCAGAAGTTCACGCCGCGCAGCGCCTGCGCGAGGATCATCGCGACCAGCAGCGCGAACAGCGTCCCGGCTGGCACACTGCCGAGGACATACAGCAGCGTCACCTTGAACGACTGCCAGAACAGCGGGTCTTTGGTGAACATCTGGGTGAAGTTGTCGAAACCCACCCACTGCGGGGCAGAGCGCAGATTGTAGCGGGTGAACGCCAGGTAAAACGAGCGAGCCATCGGATAGGCGATGAACACGACGAATCCGACGACCCAGGGCAGAATCATTACGTAGAAGGTGACAGCTTCTTGGCGCCGCATCGGGCTTTTACCTAGCCAGCGTAAGAATGCGGGTGGATTGTCCTGAATTCTCTGAGCCGTAACCACGCGGCCTCCTACGGTCTTTCTCACTGTCCAGGACGGGCGGCTCACAGCGCGGCGAGATGGGGAATAATCGCTCCCTGGCGGCGCACCAGGGAGCGATTCACCGTCAAGCTGCTAAACCGGTTACCCGGCAGACTGCGCCAGGCACTCCGGCGAGGCAGCGGCAATCTCGTCGAGGTACGGCTTGGGATCGACACCCGCGCCTTCGTCGCCGAGCAGCAACTCAAGCAGGTCGATCACGCCTTCTTCGACGCACTCCACGTAGTGCGGGTTCAGCGCGTCGTCATGTACGCCGACATGTTCCGCCTCGGCCAGGAAGACGCCGAAGAACGGATCTTCAGCCATACCGCTCTCTTCCATCAGCGGGCGATAGGCCGACAGGGCGTAGCCGCCACCATAAGCCTTCTGGCCCGGCTCGCTGCCCAGCTCGCGCAGTAGCAGCCACGCCTCGTCCGGGTGCTCGGTCGCCTTGTTCAGGCCGAAGCCTGCCCAGCAGATCGTGCTTTCGCGGAAGCCATCCTCACGCGAGGGCGGGGGAACGGCGGCGAAGGACAGATCAGGGTTCTCGGTCCACGCGGTGTAGAACCAGGGGCCGTAGAAGGGGTACATCGCCACGAGGCCATCGCCCATCATGTTACCTTCGAAGGCGTCGGCTATCGCCAGGGTCGGCGCGACATGGTATTCGTGCACCAGGTCGCGGTACCATTCGAAGGCAGCTACCGACTCAGGGCTGTTGATGTAGCCCTCAGCGGTGGTGCCATCGGGGCTGATGGTGTGCGAGCCGAAGGTGAAGATCGCGGTCTGAAAGGCGCGCGCCCAGGTGCCCATCGTGCGCGTGCCATACTGCACGATATTGCTCGGATCAAAGTCCGGGCTGAGCGCATTGTTGCCGTTAGCGTCCAGAGTCATTAGCTGAGCGTAGTAGAGATAGTCGTCGTAGGTCCAGCCGTCTTGAGGCAGTTCCAGTCCGGCGGCGTCCATCATCCCGGTGTTGATGATCGCGACAGTGGTGGCGTAGTCCTTGTTCAGCAGGTACTGCACGCCGTCGATCGCGCCCACCGCCAGGATTTCGGGGTAGTAATCGTCAACGTTGAGTCCGGTTTCGGGGCCCGCCATCAGGTCATTCAGCGGCATCAGGAAGTCCTTCATCAGGCCGAGGAAACCGGAGTCCACCATTACCACGTCGGCAGCGGTTCCGGCGGCAAGCTGCGTCAGGAGCTTCACATGCGCATCGTCGCCAAGCGGCTCGTTGACAACCATAATGTTCGGATACTTCTCCATAAATCCATCGAGCACTACCTGGGTGACCTTGGCGGCATTCTCGTCGTCCCAGGTCGCCAGACGAAGATTGACCTGCTCATCCTGAGCGGCAACCGGGGCAAACGCCACCAGCGCCGCGCCGAGCACCAGCGCCAGCGTCACGCTTAACGAGAGTTTGCGAAACATCCCTTGTTCCTCCTGTTAAGAAAACGGACGGACAACTGCGGTTCTCGCGGCGGCCCAGTAGTGGAGTCGCGGCGCGAGATCCGCACGATCCCCACGGAGAGCGATCTTTAGGCTTTGCAGTCGCGGGTACTTCGGAAGCCTGGTTCTATGTGAGTACGCTGCCTCCTTCCCGGCTATCTGCCAGAAGAGATGGCGCAAGTTTTTATTACGTATCAAGAACTGGCCCGACTATAGCATGTTTTTTTTTGTTACGTCAAGTAGATGTTATCCTTGCTGAGGCTCTTACATCTCTCAGAGAACGTGGTGGCGAAAAATAAGCCGGGTCCGTTTATGACTGCCGGGCGCCTCGCGTGGCAGAACGCCGACGCGATCGTGCGCATCAACCTGCTCTGGCTCGCGCTCAGTGTGCCAATTGTCACCGCGCCGCCAGCGCTGGCAGGGCTGTACAGCTATGTCCACAAGCTGGCGCGCGAGGAAGCCTTTCCGGCGTGCGGCGATTTCTGGCAGGGCTTCCACGCGCTGAAATGGGTCGCGTGGCGCTGGGTGCTGCTCAATCTGGCCGCCGGAGTAATTCTGGCCGCTAACCTGCTCTTTTATGGCACGGTAGACGCAACCGCCGCGCGCGCGCTGACCTGGGGCTGGACAATCGTCGGGGCGAACTGGTTCATCGTGCAGGGCTACGTCCTCCCGCTGCTGCTGTTGCAAGAACAGCCGCGCCTCCGCACTGCGCTGCGCAACGCGCTGGTAATCTACATCCGCCACCCGGTGCGGACGCTGGCCCACGCGCTGCTGGCGGGGATGATTGCGATTGTCAGCAGCGTCGCGCTGCTGCCCTGGGCGCTGTTCACTGGCGCAGTCCTGGCGCTGCTGGGCACCCAGGTTGTGCTCGACAGCGCCCACTCTCACCTGACCCGGTCCCCCGAAGCGCACAGTCCACTTGACACAGATTCGAGTGCGGGGTTTAATACGTAACAGTTGGATCATCGACGCGCTCGTCGCGATCACCGCGCTCCCACCGAGTGCCCTGTTGTGAGCCATACCATCAGCGACCTTGAGAGCCATGACCCGAAAACGTGTGACCCAGGCGGACGTTGCGCAACGCGCTGGAGTTTCCCAGGCGGCTGTTTCGCAGATTCTGGGCGGGCAGCCCGACGAAGTCGCCGCCTTCCGCGACACGACGCGCCAGAAAGTTCTCCAGGCGGCGCGGGAATTAGGCTATGCGCCGAGTATATTGGCGCGCGCGCTGCGCACCAACCGCACGATGACGATCGGCGTGATCCTGCGCTGGATTACCGACGAGCTGTCGCTGCGCGTCGCGCGCGGCGTCCAGAGCGTGGCGCATGAACGCGGTTACAACATCCTGATCGGCGACACCGAGCAGGATGCTGCCCTTGAGACGCAGCTTTTGGAACGGTTCGATCAGCACCAGGTGGACGGGCTGATTTTTATTGATAGCTGGTCTGATCGTGATTTCGTGCACGACGACAACTATCCTCCTTCGATCTTCGTCAATCTGCGCAACGGAGTCGGTCCACGCAACTGTATTGCCGCCGATCACGTGCGCGCCGGATACGAAGCCACCCGCCACCTGCTCGATCTCGGCTACCGCCCGGTCGCCCATATCAGCGGCCCGTCCGACTGGCCGGCGGCGATGGACCGGCTGGAAGGCTACCGTCGCGCGCTGGAAGATTACGGCATCGCCTTCGATTCTGACCTGGTGGAAACCGGGGCGTGGGAGATGGAAGCGGGCCTGAGCGCCGCTGATCGGCTGCTCGACCGCTACTCGCGTCTGCGCGCGATCTTCTGCGCCAACGACCTGATCGCTGCCGGTGCGCTTCATACCGCGATGCGGCGTGGGCGGCGTATCCCGCAGGACCTGGCGCTGGTCGGCTATGACGACCGCCGCTTCGCCCGGTACCTTTACCCGTCGCTGACTTCGTTTGCGCTGCCGCTGAACATGATGGGCCAGAAAGCCGCTCACCTGCTGATCGACGGGCTGCTGACACCGGGGAAAACCACAGTTCCCTCGATCACCGTGCCGGGCACGCTGTCGATCCGCAGCTCATGCGGCTCGCTGCCGATGCCAGCCCGCATTCCCTGAGTTACCTTCGTCGCGCCAATTCTGAGGAAAACCCTGATGTCCATTGAACACACGGTTGTCCTGAATACCGCACGCAGCCCCTATGCTCGACTGCGCCCGATCCCAGTCAGCGCGGTGCAGCTGAAAGACGGCTTCTGGCGCCCGCGTTGCGCCGCCAACGCCGCCGCTGGCATCCCGCAGCAGTTCGACATTCTTAAAGCGCGCGGCCTGCTGGACAATTTTCACCGAGTGGCCGCCGGGGAAGAGGTCATCACGCAAGAGTTCTTCTTCCGCGACAGCGACCTCTACAAGTGGATGGAAGCCGCCGCCTATGCACTGCTCGACGGCGACGCGCCGGTGAGCGCAATCCGCGCGCAGTTGGACGAAGTGATCGACGCCATTCTGCCTGCTCAGAGCGACGACGGTTATCTCAACACCTTTTTCGGCAACGACCCTACGCGGCGCTTTCACAACATCGCGGTCGATCACGAGCTGTACTGCGCCGGGCACCTGATCCAGGCGGCGATCGCGCATCACCGCGTGACAGGCGAGCGCCGCCTGCTCGACGCTGCGATCCGTTTCGCGGATTACCTGACAACCGTTTTCGGCCCCGGTCTGCGCCAGGAAGCGCCCGGCCACCCGGAGATCGAGCTGGCGCTGATCGAGCTGTACCGCGAAACGAACGAGCGGCGCTACCTCGATCTGGCGGGCTTCTTCCTGGAGCGCAGCGGGACGCGGGACGCCGAGCGTTTCGAGGGGCACGCCGTCCGCGCTGCGTACTGCGCCGCTGGCGCGGCGGATTACGTGCTGGAAACCGGCGACGAGGGCTGGCGCGCCTCGCTGGAGCGCCGGTGGCAGGACATGGTCCGCACCAAGCTCTACGTCACCGGCGGGATCGGCGGGCGCTATCACGGTGAGTCGGTTGGCATGGCCTACGAGCTGCCCAACCAGCGCGCTTACGCCGAAACCTGCGCCGCGCTGGCGACGATCTTCTGGAACTGGCGCATGACGCAGATCGCGGGCGAGGCGCGCTTCGCCGACGAGCTGGAGCGCACGCTGTACAACGGCGCGCTGTCCGGCGTCTCGCTGAGCGGCACACACTATTTCTACATCAATCCGCTGACCGATCACGGGCAGGACGAGGGCGATCCCTGGTATCCCTGGGCGCGGCGCGCGCCATACCAGCGCCAGACCGATTACGCCTGCAACTGCTGCCCGCCTAACGCCGAGCGGTTCCTAGCCTCGCTGCCGGGGTACTTCGCCAGCACGAGCGAGGACGGCGTGTGGCTGCACCTCTACGACGCAGCGCGCATCGACTGGTGGCTGGCAGACGGCACGCCGTTCTCGCTGATGCAGCAGACGCGCTATCCCTGGGACGGGACCATCACGATCACGGTCGAGCCGGAACATCCCGCCGAGTTCGCGCTGTACCTGCGCATCCCGGCCTGGGCGCAGGCCGTGGCTGTCATAATCAACGGCGCTTGGGCTGATCACGCCGCGCCCCAGCCGGGCACCTACCTGGCGCTGCGCCGCACATGGCAGCCAGGCGACACCGTGACACTGGCGCTCGATATGCCGGTCACGCTGCTCGAAGCGGACCCGCGCGTTCCCGAAACACGGGGCAGCGTCGCGGTCCGGCGCGGACCGGTAATCTACTGCGCAGAAGGGGTCGATCACGAGGGCGCGGACGTGCGCCGGGTGCGGCTGAACGCCGCCGTGCCGTTTACACCACATCACGAGGTTGACCTGCTTGGCGGGGTGACGGTGCTCGACGGCGCGGGGCGTCTGCCAGAGAGCGAGGAGCTGCCTGAGACGCTGTACGCGCCACGCGGCGCGCGGCTGCCCGTCGATCTGCGCCCAGCGGCGCTGCGACTGGTGCCATACTACGCCTGGGCCAACCGGGGACCAACCTCGATGGCCGTCTGGCTGCCGCTTGACGAGCCGATTCGAATCTGACATTATTCGAGGAGCATTCAGCAGCTAGCGGTTAGCGAGAGAAAAAACGAAAGGCGCGAGCCTGCCTCAACGGGCTAAGTGGCATATAATGAAACTTGTTGCTTCGATGGTTTTTAGCTGAAAGCTAATCGCTAACCGCTAATCGCTTCTCTCAGAACAGGACAAACATTCAATGCCCATCCGACACAGCGTGACGATCGGCAGCGCGCGCTTCAGCCTGCTGACGCCACACCTTCTGCGCCTGCAATACGATCCTTTCGATGACCGCCGCTCGATGCGCGTCTACACCCGGCCACCCGCGCAGCCGTTCGACGAGGTACGGCAGGCAGACGACGGCACCGTGCTGTCGAGCGAGCATTTCACTGTCGCCTACCGCGCCGGGGCCGAGTTCAGCCTGGAGACGCTGCGGATCGAGTGGCGCGCGGGCGGCCTGTCTGGCACGTGGCATCCCGGCCTGAAGGACGCTGCTAACCTGGGCGGGACGTTCTTCAGCATGGATAACATCAATCAGGACCTCGTCGCGCGCGGCGTGCATCCCGCCGGGGTGGACGAAGACCTGATCGAAGCAGACCTGCTCTACAACCCCTGGAAGCTGCTCGGCGTGGTGCGCGACGACCTGCGCCATACCCAGGGTGGACGCTACCCGCTGGCCCGCCCGATGACCGGCCGGATCGCGCGCCAGCACTGGGACGCACTGAGCGACGAGGCGCGCCAGACCGTCGAGCAGCGCCTGCGCTATCCGGCTGGCGTGCTGAGCCGCGCCGGGTACTTTCTGCTGAACGACAGCCGCTCGGCTCGGCTGGACCCGGATACCGGCTGGCAGGCGGGGCCGCCGCCCGTCAGCGCGCAGGACTGGTATTTCTTCGCCTACGGACACGACTACGCCCTCGCGCTCGAAGATTTCGTCACGCTCTGCGGGCGCATCCCGCTGATCCCGCGCTGGGCGTTCGGCTACTGGTACAGCTATTGGGCGGACGTGGGCGACGAGGAGCAGCGCGCGCGTATTGCGCGTCACAACGAGCTGGACCTGCCGCTCGACGTTTACGTGATGGATATGCAGTGGCACTATCCCTCGCACTGGTGCGGCTTCGACTGGAATCCGGCGCTGTTCCCCGACCCGCGCGCCGCGCTCGGCTGGATGCATGACCAGGGCGTGCACGCGACCTTCAACCTGCACCTCGACGGCGCGCCGTGGGATACGCGCTGCCTGCCGCAGATCGGGGACAAGCTGGGGCTGGACTTCGACGAGTCAATTGCGCGCTACGCAGTCCCCGGCGCGAATACGCCCACCAATGAAGTCACGGGCACGCACGACGACCTGTGGACCTTCGACCTGGGCAGCCAGCCCGAATCGGAAGCGGTCTTCGAGCATCTGATCGCGCCGCTCTACGAGGACGGCGCCGATTTTCTGTGGCTCGACGGGCAGAATGGCACAACGCCCGGTATGAATAACCAATTGTGGACCAATCACCTGTTTTACTGCGATCTGGCCGCGCGCCGCCCCGGCGAGCGTCCGCTGATCTTCAGCCGCTACGGCGGCTTCGGCGCGCACCGCTATCCCGTTGGGTTCGGCGGCGACACGGTCGCGGACTGGGGCACCCTCGCGCACGAGGTCGAGTTCACCGCCCGCGCCGGGAACATCGGCCAGGTCTACTGGAGCCACGACCTCGGCGGGCACATGCACGGCTTCGAAGCGCCGCAGACCGGGATGCCGATGGACCCGGAACTGTTCATCCGCTGGGTGCAGTTCGGAATGCTGTCGCCGATCGCGCGCGTGCACAGCACCTACGGCAACGTGCGCGAGCCGTGGACCTACGGCCCGGCGTTCCTCGACGCCTTCCGCGAGGTCACGCACCTGCGCATGAGCCTTCAGCCCTATTTCTATCACCTGGGCGCCGAGGCGTGCCTGCATGGACTGCCGATCTGCCGCCCGCTCTACCTGCACTATCCTGAGGACGACGCAGCATATATCCATCTCGACGAGTACCTGCTGGGCGACCGCCTGCTGGTCGCGCCGATTGTCGCGCCCGGCGGCCTGCGCGAAGTCTATCTCCCGGCCGGGCACTGGTGGACCTGGCTGCCGGAAGGGACGCACGCGGGCCTTGGCGAACCGCTGATCGCGGGCAGCCGCACGCTGACCGTCCACGCGCCGTTCGCGCAGATTCCACTCTACAGCCGCGCGGGGAGCATCCTGCCGCGCCAGGCGCCGACGCGGCGCTCGCCGCTGCCGGTGCCGGACACGCTGACGCTGGACCTGTTCCCCGCCGCGCCCGGCACGACAGCCAGCGACATGCTCGCGCTGTACGAGGATGACGGTCACTCAACCGCCTACCGGACCGGCGCGTACTCACGTCTGCCGCTGCATCTGACGTGCGACGGCGCGGGCCTGCGGCTGGAAGCTGCGCCCGTTGAGGGCAGCTACGAGGGGATGCCGGAGACGCGCGGCTTCGTGGCGCACGTGCACTTCGCCCGGTCGCCGGACGCGATCAGGCTCGACGGCGCGGCGCTGCCCGGCGAGGCGTGGACCTGGAGCGCCGAGCGCGCCGAGCTGGTGATTGATCTCGGCGCGCGCTCGATCCGCGAAAGCTGGATGCTAGACGTGTGCTGGTAGTCGTCAGGCGTAAACGCAGCGGTGCGCCTCGTCCGCGAAGGCGCGCAGCAGCGCCGACTCGGCGTCGAAGAAGTGATCGGACGGGCACAGGATGTAGCCGCCGCCTGCGCCTGCTGCCTCGAAGCAGCGGCGAACTTCGGCGCGGGTCTGCTCCGGCGTACAGCCGGTGAAGAAGTGGAACTGGTCGAAGCCGCCGATAAGGCACGCCCGGTCGCCAATACGCTGCTTGGCCTCGGCCAGCCGCATATCGCCGCCCATGTCCGGCGGGGTGAAGGTTTCCATCGCGTCGGGCTGCATATCCGCGATGCGCTCCAGAAAGGGCATCATCCCGCCGCAGGTGTGGTAGACGATCCGCTGCCCGACCGCGTGCGCCAGATCGATCAGCTCAACATCATACGGCGCGACGAACTGATCGAAAATCTTGGGCGAGATCACAGTCGAGGACGCCGCGCCGCCGCCCAATTCCAGCACGTCGTAGCGCGCGCCTTCCAACGAGCGAATAAACGTCTTCTTGCGCTCCTGCAGGATTTTCAACAACTCATGAACCCACTCCGGGTCGTCGTAGGTCGCCAGGATCAGTTTCTCGGTGCCAACCAGCTCGACCGCGTCCTGCCAGCAGCCCGGCTGCCCGTAGATGTCGAAATAGGTGATGTGCCCGCGAATCAGCCCGCGCTCACCGAACTCATCCGCCGCCGCGTTGACCCGCGCCACGTCGCATTTCGGATGCGTGACGTAGGCGGCGATCAGGTCGATGTCGCGCGGCGTCTTGATCAGCGGCTCGACGACCCAATCGGTGTAAGCGTTGCCCTGCAAGACCATTGAGAGCGTGCCGCCCGGCGTCACGAAGCGATAGCGCGTCGTGCGGTATTCCGGGTCCGGAATCGGCTCCGGCTCGATGCGCCACTCGTCCGAGACGACGCGGTGCGTCAGATCGAGCGGGTGGATTTCCGTCTGCGCCGGGTCGTGGTACTCCCCGCGTGACGCGTCAGCCTTGTACGGCACGACCCAGCGGATCGCGTCGAAGCCGAACGCATCGAAGAAATCCTGGTAATCCATCCCGTCCAGGTATTTGCCGAGGAAGTACGGCTGGACGTGGTGTGTCGTCACCGGCAGGCGGTCCGGCTGGCCGCCGTCCAGCGCCGTAACCATCCGCTGCTTGGGGGTCATCTCCGCCATCAGCCCCGCGCTCCTTCCGGCACAAACTCCAGCGTGATCACTTCGCCGCCGCGCGCCTCGACCGTCACCGCGCCGCCGTTGAGAGCGAGCGCGTCGAGCCGGTCCCCGGCCAGGCTGTTGCGGTATGCCTCGCGCACCGGCAGCCCGCAGCGGATCGTGCCGCGCACTGGCTCGCGGGTGATGTTGTAGCAGCGCACGATGAGCGTGTCGCGCTCGCTGCGGCGCACCGCGCTGAGCACCAGGGCGCTTGGCTCGACCGCGATTACACGCAACTCCGCCAGCAAATGCCCGCCACGCGGCCAGGGGATCGCGCGCACGCGGACCGAGTCGTCGCGCGTGATGTTCATATCGTGCAGCTCCAGGCCGGGGTGCGTGTCAGCGCGACGCGCCAGCACCGGCGCGTTGAAGTTATATGCCGCCGGGTAGACCGCGCGCCAGTCTCCAGCGTGGGGGAGAATCGCATATTCGTAGCGGTATGGGCCGAGGCACTGCGCGCCAGGCGTCGGCACCAGCGGCCCCGCCGCGATACGCCGCACCCACAGGTTATCGCGCGAGAGCCACCCCACGGCGCGCAGCAGCGTCAGCGCGATCGCGCCGTCCTCGGTCACCTCGACTGAGGGCAGGCCGCGATTCAGTACCGCCAGCCCGCGCTCTCCGTCGCTCAGATCGGTGAAGGCGCGCTGATGCATCAGCGCGGTCGGGTCCTCGACCCAGCCAGCCGAGTCGGGCAGCGCCAGATCGCGCTCCGACACCATATACGAGGCGTCCACGTGCGCCTGCGTGACCCGCAGCCCGGTCGGGAAGTTAACCGTCAGCTTGTGATCGCGCGCTTGGTTGTCGATCTCGGTTGTGATGTAGAGGCCGCGCGTCCCCGCGTATAGATGAAGTTCGGACTTGACCGGCAGGCTGACGCGCTCGGCCGAGCGGCGCTGGCGATCGTCGCTGAGAGACACCGGAATCTGCATCTCCCGCGTGATGGTGAACGCGGCGAGGCATGGCCCCGCCTCGACGCGCGTGATGCTCGCCGGCTGCCCGACCGTGCTGATCGTCTCGCTGTGCTCCGGCAGCGGGCAGAAGGTATACTCGTCGCCCGCGTCTTCCACGTCGAAGAAATGGTGCAGACCCGCGTAGGTCGCGCCGGTCTGCTTGTCGGTCACGGTCAAACCGCCGTCGGCTGCGATAGTAACGCGTACGAAGCGGTTTTCGACGCCGCGCTCGCTCACAACCAGATCGGTCGCCGGGGCCGCACCATCGACGCTACGTGGCTGCGCGTAGAACGTCGTGTAGCCCATCCCCGGCACCCGCGCCGGGAACAGCGCGTGGACCACGCGCTTGCGGTTCGCTTTCAGCACTTCCATCCAGAACTTCTGCTCGTCGCCGATGACCTGGTGCGGGATGATACGCCCCGCTGCGTCCACGATCTGGAAATCGTCCGCCGCCGGGTCGTCGTGCTCGAACTCGATCTGCGCTTCGATCACCTCGTCGCGATCCCAGCCGAGCGGGTTATAGGCGATCAGCGGCGTCCCAGTCTGCGCGCTGAAATCGACCTGGCGCGCGAGCTGGCGCAGGCTGTCGCGCACCAGCGCGTCAGCGATCTGGCGCGACTGGCTGAAGCGGTAGAGCATCTCGTGGTGCACCTCGTCGATGCCGCTGCCGTATATGTCGTCGTGCGGATGATTGAGCAGCAGCCAGCGCCACGCCTGCGTGATCAGCGCAGGCGTCCCTTCCGGCACATCCTCGCCGGACAGCCACGCCAGCGCCGCTAGCGGCTCCAGGTACCGCTCCAGCAGGACCTCCCCGGCGTGGTTCTGCTGTTTGAGATGGATGCGCGTCGAGTAGACGCCTTGCAGAATCTCGGAATAGCGGCCCCAGCGGAACTCACCCTCGAAACGCGGCAAATCCACGCCGGACGCGCGCACCTGCGCCAGGTGCTCGGACAGGGTGCCGTGATGGATCTCGATGCCGTCGATCTGCGCATTAGCGCGGCGGATGATCTGCGGGATGCGCGGCTCCGCCTCGGCGTGATCGATACCGTTCATCAGCAGCAGCGCATCGGTGTTCGCCAACGGCTTCAGGGCCTCAATCGCGTGCTCGATCTTCTGCTGCGCGAGATCCGCGTCGAATTTCATCTGCGATACGTCGCCCCAGTGGATGCCATAGCCGAGGTTGGTGACGTTATGGTAGCCCCAGGGCATCAGGATCGCAGTCACGCACGAGCCATCCGGCGCGCACCACGTGAACTCGGTACCCAGGCGGTCGCCTTCTGCGCCCATCCCGCGCCAGAAGAACGCGTTATCCAACCCGAAGCCGCGCAGAATCTGTGGAAGCTGCGCGATATGCCCGAAGCCGTCGGGCACGTAGCCAATCGGCATCACGCCGCCATACGGCTCGCCCATGCTGCGGCCCAGCATCAGGTTGCGGACCAGCGACTCCGGGCTGACCAGGAACTCGTCGGCCAGCACGTACCAGGGGCCGACCTGTACGCGCCCGGCGCGGGTATGCGCCTGGAGCCTGGCGGCGCGCTCCGGGCGCACTTCGAGGTAGTCCTCAAGCACGCTCATCTGCCCGTCGAGCATAAACACGCGGAAATCAGGGTTCTCGTCCAGCAGCTTCAGCAGCCGGTCCACCAGCCGCACCAGGCGGATGCGGTATTCCTGAAATGTCACATACCAGGCGCGGTCCCAATGCGTGTGGCTGACCAGGGTGGCGTGAAAAGGCTTCATCGCGGAATTAGCCCTTGGGTGCAGGAGAAACGTACCGGCGTCATAATCGGGAAACAGGCGATTGATACGTATCATCATAACGGATCTCCGCCCGCGTGTCATTGATTCCCCCAGGGTCATCGCTTCAAACCTGGGTGAGCAGATGAAGCAGGAAATCATTGTCCATAGCAGCGCGGAACCGCTTCTGGCGCAAGCTGCTTTTGGACGTGTCGTGCCTGAGTAAGTTCAAGGCGACTGCCCGTAACGCTGAGCGTCCGCATCAGGACTATCGCAACCTGGGCCGACGGCCTTACGACACGGTTCAACGCTACCTGCAATCTGTAACTAAAGAAGGTTAACTATACAAGTTTTGCGTGGGATCATGAGTTGCGCTTTATGTGAGGGTAGCAATCGAAATAAGCGACACGCCTTCAGCCACAGCCGTCTGGCTTTGTCGCTGATCCAGCGTGACAAGCGGATAGGCGTAATGCAGTGCCAGCGCGATATAAGCGGAGTCGTAGACGGCCAACGTATGAGTCAGCGCGATGTCTAGGGCGCGGCTAACACCTGGCGGACCGGCGCGCGGCGCAGTTTGAGCATCCGCAGCACTCGCACGAGGTTTTGAGCATCACTCTGCGCCATGCCGCCAAACCGCACCTGTTTCCAGATCACATTGGTGCACTCCAGCAGACAGAATTCCGGCACAATCAGCCGGTCAGCCGCCGTCGCCTGGTTGAAAAACGCTTGTACACCAGGCGTGTGTGGTCCCGTGATCAGGTATTCGATCACGACGCTGGCATCGACAATAGCGTTCGCCATCAGCTATCCCGGTCCTCGCGCAGCAGGTCTAGTGACGGTTTTGCGCCCGGCGGCGGTGTCCAGCGGTGGCGCTCCACGGCTTCGCGCACCTCATCCCAGGTGAGATCGCGGTTTTCGCCCGGTTCTTCCGGTATCTCGAATGTGCCGAGCAGGCGCGAGAGACGCTCGTCTATGGTCTGTTCGACAAATTTCTTCAAATCATCCAGGGTCATATCCTGTACCGTTGCCACCACTCTGGTTCCTCGCTCATCGCTAACAACTCATCTCTATTATAGTTCACACTGACGACGGAAAATGGGGTTCCCGGTCGAATGCGCGTCACACATAGCGCGGTGGATGCGCTCGCCCGTCATCATCCACTTCCGCCAGCGCCAGGATGCCGGTATCGGGCCGGTTGCAAAGCGCGCGAATTTCATTATAGGTGACGGTCACGGTTTCCGCACCGGCG
>JADLHR010000013.1 GCA_020848665.1 Anaerolineae bacterium | reverse complement strand
GCGCCCTGGACGAAACGCACGCCCTCGATGAACCCCCGCGCGCGCTCGGTGAGCGGGTAGCGCCCCAGGTAGGCCCAGTACTCCGCGCTGTGATTCGGAAACTTGCGGTGCGCCAGCTCGTGCGCGATCACGTAATCGACCACCCATGCCGGCCAGAGCCTGATACGATCGCTGATGCGGATGTCGCCGTCCGAGATGCCGCCTTCGGTGACCGTTCCCAGCGCGTGGTTGATGTTGCTAACCCAGCGGATCGTGTGCCAGCGCAGCTCACCGTCAAAGTAGGTCGCGTTGAGGTCGTGCGCGCGGCGCTCAAGATCGGCGTCGTTCAGGCGGCGCGCGCGGGCGCGGTGCGCCAGCACTTCCTCAACAATCTCGTCGATCAGCGTTTCGAGCGCGCCGGGAGAGATCGAGTCCGGAGCGCGCACCTGGATGGTCGTGTCGGCGACGGTCCATTGGACATTACGGCGCAGCCGCCGGTCATAAGTCAGCTCGACCGTCAGCAGATAGCCGCCACCGTCAGGCACGCGCCGCTCGATGATGGGGGGTGGGTCGGACTTTCGGGCCATACCTCGCTCTGTTCTGTGCCAGAAGCATAAAGCCTATGTGGTGCGGCGCCGCGCCGCATGGTTTGGCGCTGCACCGCCTGTTGAAAAAAGGGACAGCGCCCTGGCTGCCCCCTCGAACTTGGGATTAGGGAAACCGGCGCGCCCGGCGCTCAGGTAGACGAAATCTCGTCGTAGAGCGCGCGCGTCTCGCGCGAAGGCTGGATGCCGAACATACTGCGCAGCGTGCGCTCTAGCTGGCGGTACTGCACGGCCGCGTCTGCCCGGCGGCCTTGCGCGGCGTAGATCGCCATGACATCACGGTGGACATCTTCCCAGTCAGGTTTTTCGCGCAGCGCGCGCAGCAGATAACCCTGCGCCATATCTAGCTGGCCTTCGCGGCGATAGTAGCGCCCCAGGCCGATCAGCGCCTGGGCGTACTTGTTCTGCAACTCGTCGCGCCGGGCCTGGACCCAGGGTGTGTTGATCGCCGGTAGAAAGTGCGAGCGATAAGTCTGCACGGCGAGCGCCCAGTTCGCCGGCGCGCTGTCTTCGTTTTCGATCGCGTCGTGGACCGCCGTCTCGAAGACGCGCACGTCGTAGTGCACCTGGACCCTGGGCGACGGGATGTAGAACCCGCTGGCGTAGTTGGTCAGCTCGAAGCTCAGCCGCTCGCTGATTTTGCGTTTGGTGACGTGAAAGACGTTCGTGGCCTCTTTGACTGACATCTTCGGCCAGAAAACCTCGAAAATCTCGTCGCGCGTGACCATCAGGTGATCCACGAAGAAATAGAACAGGTGGCGCGGCAGGGACCCGTCCCAGCTTGTGACCGGGCGTCCATCGGCATAGACATGCCCGCCAGACAGCGCAAAAACTTCAAGCTGGCTGCGTTTTTCCGCGTCGCCGTAGATGCTGCCGCCAACCGCGTTGTCCGCGCCCACAACTACCACCTGACCGGCGAGCACCAGGTCGTTCCAGGGCTGGACGCGCAGCAGCCGCGAGTTAATGACGATTTGCATGTCCTTCGGCAGCTCGTCGGGCAGGGCGCGGAAGAAACGGTCGATCGCCTTCGACGGGTTCAGATGGTCAAAGGCGTCCAGCAGCAGCATGGTCGCGCCGTTGGTGACGCCAGCGAGATCCGCGCCGAGCGCGGCGGCCAGCTCTTCAGGCTTGGCGCGTGCTCTCAGCGCCGCCCGCAGCTGTTCGCCAAATGTGCCGGGAAAAGCCGGGGCATCGGCCAGGCGTCCCAGCCAGGCTTCGAGCGTTGTCTCGCGCGCGCCCAGGCTGTAGTACAACACATTCGGGCCGAAGTGTTGCAGAAACATCGCCACCAGCGCGCTGCGGCCCCGGTGCCGGGGGTAGACAATGGCGATAGGCTTGCCGCCAATCTGCCGCGCGAACTCTTCAAAAGAAATCTCCGCCACCTGCTCAACCGTTGTGTAAGCCATAGAAATCACCCCATACGGAACGGATCGATCACCCTGACAAACGCGCCTCCCTGCCCTCCAACGCGCCTCAACCGCGAAACAAATCCCGCTTTCCGCCGGAATACAAAAAACTCGCGGCACGTACGCGGCTACTCTCTGCGCGCCTGCGAGCATCGTTTTCCCACACCCACGTTGATTGTACCCCGCATAATTATCAGAGCAAATATCGAGTTCGTCAATAGTAAGACTGTAGAGGTAAGGATACCCTGTTCCTTTTATTTTTGTGTTCCAGAGATAAGTATTATTACACATCGTTTACAGCTTGTGACCTGCGTGTGACGCCAGCGGCAGGTTACCACGCCCGGCCCGAACAGGCTATAATGCGGAGCAGCCGCCTGCCCCAACCGGCTTTGATGGAGAGCACACATGCGCCGTATACCGGCTTTGACGACCGTGATCGGCCTGATCGGGCTGAGCGTCTTCCTGACCGCCTGCCAGACGGGGAGCGCCCCGCTTGAGCCGCTGCCCACGCTGGCCGATATCAGCGCCCTGCCCACAGCGGATTTTCTGACCCAGAACGCCCCGCCGGAGGGCTTCGACGAGGTGAGCTTTGACCCGCTTGACCGGACGCTCGCGGCGCGGCCCGGCTGGTCGTACTCGGTCGTGGGCGAGTTCGACGGCGCTTTTGTCGATAGCGGCGAGCCAGCGGAAGGCAGCTTTACGCTGCGTGTGTGGTCGAACGAGCTAGGCGAGTCGCGCCGGGCCATTCTGGAGGTCGAAGGGCTGGCGGTGTCTCCACAGGAATTTGTGCGGCTGGAAGGTGTGCGCATCAGCAACGATACTTACGTGGTGGACATCAACGGCCAGTGCGCGCCCGGCGACTCCGGCTCGTCGGTCGTGGCTGATCTGTCGGCGGGGCAGTTGATCGGCGGCGTTGCGCGCGCTGTTCCGACCGGGCATCGCACGTCGATCGACGACGTGCCAGTCTGGCAGTACACCTTCGCGCCTGATGCGCTGCGGCTGGCGGCGATCCGGCGCGGTGACGAGAGCCGGGTCAGCGTCGAGGCCGATCTGTGGGTCGCGCCGGGCGTTAACACGGTTGCGCGTTTTGAGGCGACAGTCGACGTGACCAACGTGCGGATTCTGACAGCGGAGCGCGCGGTCAGCGGGACGCTGTTTCTGCGCTATGATCTCGATCTGACTCAGATTGATTCGCTGCCGAATATCTCCGTCCCGCACGGCTGCTAAGTCTGCTTGGCTTAGGCGAAGCGGCGCTGTATAATTGCGCACACGTTACGCGCTGCGCGCCCGATGAGCGGGCAGGGGCGTGACGCTTCATCTGAGGCTACCGCGCTCGCACCGGGCGCTTTGACTGGCATCCAGGTCCATATCCCGGCAGGCAGGGAGATATTTGTATGCGCGTTTCCGTCTTGCAAGAAAACCTCTACAAAGGTCTCAGCATCGTCAGCCGGGCGATCCCCGGCCGTGCGTCGCTGCCGATCCTCTCGAATGTGCTGATCACGACCGAAGATGCGCGCGTGCGGCTGTCGGCGACGAATTTGCAGCTTGGGATCACCGTCTGGATCGGAGCGAAGGTTGATCGCAACGGCTCGATCACGCTGCCGGCCCGCACCTTTCAGGACCTGGTCGCAACGCTGCCCGCCGAGCGCGTGGATATGGACCTCGACACGCGCACGCTGACGCTGCATCTCAACTGCGCCGGAAAAACGGCCAACATCAAGGGCATGGACGCCGCCGAATTCCCGCCGATTCCCGAATTCCAGGCCGAGCGGGCTATTGGCGTCCCGGCGGGTGTGTTCAAGGAGATGATCGAGCAGGTCGTCTTTTCCGCCGCGAAGGAAGAAAACCGCCCGGTGCTGGCCGGAGTGCTGATGCGCTTCGAGGGCGACGTGTTCACGATGGCGGCTGCGGACGGCTATCGCCTCTCGGTGCGCACGGCGGAGCTGGAACTCAGCACCGGCGATCGCGCGCCGGAGCCGTTCATTGTCCCCGCTCGTACGCTTCAGGAGCTGGGACGCATCATCAGCGATGAAGACGAGGAAGTGCTGATCGCCCTGCCGGACGGGCGCGGTCAGGTGATGTTTAGCCTCGGCAGCGTGCTGCTCGTCTCGCAGTTGATCGAAGGCCGGTTCCCGGACTACGAAGCGATTATCCCGCGCAGCTACCAGACCAGCGTGATGGCCTATACCAACGAACTGCTGGCGGCCTGCCGCAGCTCTGAGGTGTTCGCCAAGGATTCGGCCAATACTGCGCGTATCCTGATCGAGCCAGGCGGCAGCGACAACGTGCCCGGCCAGGTGGTCGTTGCCGGGCAGTCGCAGGAGAAGGGCGACGCGCAGGCGCCGCTCGAAGCGACGATTGAGGGAACCGCGATCGATATCGCGTTCAACATCCGCTACCTGATCGACGTGCTGAATGTCATCCACGAGGACCGCGTCGTGCTCGAAACCAGCGGCCCGACCGCGCCCGGCGTGGTCCGCCCGGCCGGACGCGACGATTTCATTCACGTTATCATGCCGATGTCGACCGGGCGTTGATCGCCCGGTGCACCGTACACCGCCACTCGGCCGGGGATGCTTCCCTGGCCGGTTTTTTGGGCGCAGCTGCCGCGTGCGAATTCGTGCTAAGACCTGAGAAGCTTGATGATCTGCACACAGGGAGAAGGTTTCGATGAAATACCGCCGCTTGGGTGACTCTGGTTTGAAGGTGAGCGAGCTAAGCCTGGGAGGCTGGATCACCTTCGGCGAGAGCGTGTCCGACCCGCAGCTTGTGCGGGACCTGATTACGCTGGCCTACGACAACGGCATCAACTTTTTCGACATCGCCAACTCTTACGCCAAGGGCGGGGCCGAGCGCGCGATGGGAGAAGTCTTCAAGGACTTTCCGCGCCACACGCTCGTCATCTCCAGCAAGCTGTACTGGCCGCAGAGCGACGACGTGAACGATCGCGGGCTGTCGCGCAAGCACATCATGGAGAGCATCGACCGCTCACTGCGCAACATCGGGACCGATTACCTCGATCTGTACTTCTGCCACCGCTACGACAGCGACACGCCAGTCGAAGAAACTGCGCGCGCGATGGATGACCTGATCCACCGGGGCAAAATTCTGTATTGGGGCACCAGCGAGTGGACCGACGCGCAAATTCAGGAAGCCCTGGACATCTGCGACGACTATGGGCTGTATCGCCCGATTGTCGAGCAGCCGCAGTACAACCTGATCCACCGCCAGCGCATAGAAGAGACGGTCCTGCCGCTGGTCGAGGAAGAAGGGATCGGGCTGGTGGTGTGGAGTCCGCTCGCCAGCGGGCTGCTGACCGGCAAATATGACAACGTCGTGCCGGAAGACAGCCGCCTCGCACAGAAGGACTGGCTGGCGCAAAACCTGCTGAAGGAAGACCTGCTCGACGCGGTGCGGATGTTGAAACCGATTGCTGACGAGCTGGGCGTCACGCGCGCGCAGCTTGCCATCGCCTGGACGCTGCGCCAGCCCGCAGTGAGCAGCGCCATCACCGGGGCGACGAAGATCAGCCAGCTTGAGGAAACGCTCAAGGCGGTGGACATCGTGCTGAGCGAGGACGTGCTGGAGCACATCGACGCGCTGTTCCCCGCGCAGCGAGAATCGGCGTAGCGCCTGCCCGTTTGTTTTGCGGCGGAAATTGCGCGGCGACAAGCGGTTGTCAGGTGAGGTAAGGCATCAGGGATGGCTCGGCGCACGCTGCGCAGACCTGGCTGGTTTCCTGAGGGGATTCTGGCCCGGCGCTGGGCTGCGCGAACCACTGCAAGCGGTGTGCAGACAGGAAGCGTGATGACAGAGCGGACTTCGATGGCTTACCCTGTTCGGCAGGTTGACAGCGCGCGGACCTTGCGCGTATAGTAGGGGCCATGAACGAAACGATCTGGACTGGAAGCGCGATGATGCGCATGGCGTGCTTGCCGTGGTCGGGTCTGTCCCGGCGATGGCGTTGTGCGCGCGTCTGACGCATCCGCCAGCGACCGCTGACCCGCCCCCGGCAAGCGAAACCGTCGAGCACTACCGGCGGTTTTTTGTTGCGCTGAGCCGGTTACGTTCAGCCGGTTGTGGTAGACGCTGCGGCGCATTGTTACAATTCCGCCTGGTCTGCGGACCGTGAGCCTCAGGAAGGGACAAGCCATGTCAGAATTCATTCATGTTTCGGTTGCGTGGCCGTACGCTAACGGGGATATGCACGCCGGGCACCTGGCGGGCGCCTATCTGCCGGCGGACATCTTCGCGCGCTATCATCGCCTCAAGGGCGATCACGTGCTGATGGTCAGCGGCTCCGACGCGCACGGCACACCGATCTCGGTCGAAGCTGATCGGCTGGGGCTGTCACCGCACACCGTCTTCGAGCACTATCATCGCCGCTTCCTGAATACTCAGCAGCAGATCGGCATCAGCTACGATCTGTTCACGCACACCAACACCGAGAACCATCACCGCGTGGCGCAGGACATTTTTCTCAAGTTGCTGGAAGGCGGCTACCTGTTCCGCGCGACGCAGCGCCTGCTCTACAGCGAGACTGAGCAGCGTTTTCTGCCGGACCGCTATGTTGAGGGCACCTGCCCGATTTGCGGGTATACGCAGGCGCGCGGCGACCAGTGCGACAACTGCGGCTCGCTGCTCGACGCGACCGATCTGATCAACCCGCGCAGCAAGATCGACGGCAGCACGCCGGTCGTGCGCGAGACTGAGCACTTCTTCTTCGATCTGCCGGCGTTTAAGGATCGCCTGATCGAGTACCTGTCCGACGACAAGGCGCACTGGCGTCCGGCGGTGCTGAACGTCTCGAAAAATAAGGTGCACGACCTGCTGCCGCGCCCGATTACGCGCGACATTACCTGGGGCATCCCGGTTCCGCTGGAAGGCTGGGACCACAAGTGCATGTACGTCTGGTTTGAGGCGGTCATGGGCTACCTGACGGCCAGCATCGAGTGGGCGCATAACACCGGCCAGCCCGACGCCTGGAAACAGTGGTGGTACAACCCCGATGCGAAAATCTACAACTTCATCGGCAAGGACAACATCGAGTTCCATACCATCATCTGGCCTGCAGAACTGATGGGTATCGGCGGGCTGTACGCGAATGAAGCCGATGGGCTGATCTCGCTGCCCTACGACGTACCCGCCAACGAGTTCATGAACATCGAGGGCCAGCAGTTCTCCAAGAGCCGCAATTGGGCGGTCTGGCTGCCGGACATTCTGGAACGCTACGATCCGGACGCGATCCGCTACTATATCGCCATGACTATGCCCGAATCGCGCGACTCTGACTGGAGCTGGGAGGGGTTCATTACGCGCAACAATACCGAGCTGCTGGCGGCGTGGGGCAACCTGGTCAACCGCGTGCTGAAGTTCGCCGCGCGCCATTTCGAGGGGCGCGTGCCCGAGCCGGGTG
>JADLHR010000012.1 GCA_020848665.1 Anaerolineae bacterium | reverse complement strand
TCCGCTTCGCCTTCAGCGGCGTCTTCAGCTACAGCTTCAGCCGCTTCTTCAGCCACGACTTCGGCGGCCTCGGCGGCGGCACTCTCGGCCGCCGGCTGCGCGACCTCAGCGGCCTTCGCCGGGGCTTGCGGCGCTGGCGCGGCAGGCTGCGGCGCGGGCTTCGGACGCTGGATTTCATGTGCCGCGTATGCAGTGCGTGTGCTGGGCGTCCCGGCGGCGGCGAACTGCGCCTGGGCTTCGGCGACGAGCGCTTCGACCGCCTCACCCTGACGCAGGCGCTCGTAACGGGCCAGCGTGCCGAGCCGGTCCAGAATGCGCTGGACGGGGTCGCTGGGCTGCGCGCCATTGCTCAGCCAATACAGCGCGCGATCTTCCTTGATCGTCATCGTCGCCGGCTGAGTGCGCGGGTTGTAGAAGCCGATCACTTCAATGTACCGGCCATCACGCGGGCTGCGCGCGTCAGCGACGACGATACGATAGCTGGGCTGCTTTTTGCGTCCTACGCGACGCAGGCGAATACGAACCATGTGCTGTTTACCTCGATATCCTCTGTTTAGGCTGTTCTCAGACAGCGGTTGTCAGGTGCACTGCCGGCACAGGCCAGAGGGGGCAGGGAAGGGCTGCCCAAACCGGCGCGGCAGGTGGCTGCTGAATACCCCCGCCTACCGGAACATTCCTGGCAGGTTGGGCATGCGGCCCTTGCCGATCATCTTCATCAGACGCTGCATCTCGCGGAACTGCTTGAGCAGCGCATTGATGTCCTCAACGGTAGTGCCGCTTCCCGTCGCAACGCGCCGTTTGCGGCTGGCGTTCATCAGCTTGGGATTGCGGCGCTCGGGCGGCGTCATCGAGTAAATGATCGCCTCGACTTTCCTGAGCTGTCGCTGGGCGTCTTCATTGTCGATGTTGATCTGCTGCCGCATACGCCCCATGCCCGGCAGCATATCGAGAATCTGGCCGATTGGCCCCATGCGCTTGACCTGCTGAAGCTGCTTGAGGAAATCTTCCAGCGTGAACTGATTCTTCAGCATCTTACGCTGAAGCTCTTCGGCCTCGCGCTCGTCGAAGGCTTGCTCGGCGCGCTCGATCAGCGTCAGCATATCGCCCATGCCGAGAATACGCGACGCCAGCCGGTCGGGATGGAACGGCTCGAAGCCATCGACCTTTTCGCCGGTGCCGAGGTATTTGATCGGCACGCCGGTCACCGCGCGCATCGAGATCGCTGCGCCGCCACGCGCGTCGCCATCGACCTTGGTCAGGATCAGCCCGGTCAGGCCGACGTGCTGGTTGAACCCTTCGGCGATGCGGACGGCTTCCTGGCCGGTCATGGCGTCCGCGACGAGCAGCACTTCGGCGGGCTGCGTGCGGTCGCGGATGGCGGCCAGCTCGTCCATCATCGTCTCGTCGATCTGGAGACGGCCAGCGGTGTCGATCAGCACGACGCTCGCGCCAGCCTCGCGCGCGGCGGCCAGACCGCGCACGGCGATGTCTGGCGGCGGGGCGGAAACACCTTCTTCGTGATACGGAATGTTAAGCTGTTTGGCAAGCGTCACCAACTGATCGACTGCCGCCGGGCGGTACGTGTCGCACGCCACCAGCCAGGGGCGGCGACCGTCCCGGCGCAGCATCAGCGCCAGCTTGGCAGCGGTCGTGGTCTTGCCTGACCCTTGCAGGCCGACCAGCATGATCACGCGCGGCGACGGCCCGCTCAGGTTGAGGCGGCCCGGCTCGCCAAGCGTCTCGATCAGCTCCTCGTGCACGATCTTGATGACCTGCTGCGAGGGCTTCAGGCTTTTCTGGACTTCGGCGCCGATGGCGCGCTCGCGCACGCGGGCGATAAAGTCCTTGGCGACTTTCAGATTGACATCGGCTTCCAGCAGCGCGATCCGAACTTCGCGCAGCGCCGTGCTGACGTCTTCCTCGGTCAGCTTGCCCTTGCGACCAAGCTGCTCGAAGACATCCTGAAGGCGTTCGCTGAGGCTTTCGAACATTCCTGCTACCTGTACATCCGGCACATTTTGGGCGCGTTCCGAGTGACGAATTGTAAAGGATCGCCTCCTGTGCGTCAAGCCGCAGCTCCGGCCTCCGGCTCCTCCGGCTAGAGGGATCGCTTGGCGGTTTGGCGCGTTTCCCTTGCGCACGGACTTCGCGTACAATCGGGCCTGGATGCCTTGTCCGGGGCGGCGATGTGAGGTGTTGCGGCGTCAGAGCCGGCGCGCGTCCTGGGCTTATCGACTGCGACAGGAGTCTCGTATGGACGAGCTTCGTGAAATCCTCAACGCCTTGTGGATCACCGACGAGCTTCACTGGGATATTGCGTTGTATGCGATCTTCGTGCTGAACCTGATCCTGATGCTGATGCAGCCGGACGGCTCCGCGCTTGCCGTAGGACTGTGTATCCTGGTGCTGGTCGCGGCGGTGATCGACAAGACCAGAGCCTTCGGGTATATGCTGGAGATCAATCCCTACTACACTCGTGTGCAGTGTCACGAGCAGGTCTTTATCGGGACCTATCTGATTCGTGTGGTGATGTTTGCCGCGCCGCTGAGCGTGGCCGGCATGACGAAAAATCCCGACTCACGCGTGATTGGCATCGTGGCCGGGATTGTTGGCGGCGTCTATATGTTCGTCCGCTGGTATATGGAACAGCGCGACGTGCCCGTGACCGATTTATTCTGCGCATATTTCTTCGCCGGATTCGCCTTCCAGCATATCGGGCTGGGGCTGCTCGGCGCGCGGGCCGCGCTGGGAGACCGGCTGCTGCTAGGCCGGATACACCGGCACGCACCAGTCTTTGTAATGCGCGAGTTTGCCCCGCACGAGATCGAAATAGAGCTGCCGTAGCTGGGCGACGACCGGCCCCAGCTTGCCCGTTCCGACCGGACGGTGATCGATCTCGGCAATGGCGACAATCTGGACGCCGGTCCCGCAGAAGAAGGCTTCGTCTGCCAGAAAAACCTCGGTGCGGTCGATCGGGCGCTCGACGACGCGCAGCCCCATTTCGTCGCACAGCAGGCGGATGACGCTGCGCCGGGTGATGCCTTCCAGGATATTCGAGTAAATCGGCGGTGTGATCACCTCACCGTTGCGGATCATAAAGAAGTTTTCGGCGCTGCCTTCGGCGATATGCCCGTCCTCGTTGAGCACCAGCGCCTCGTCAAACCCGGATAGCGTGGCGTCGGTCTTGATCAGCGCGGAGTTGGCGTAGGCGCCGGTGATCTTGCCGCGCGCCGGGATAGAGTTGTCGTCGATCCGCCGCCATGACGAAAAAGTGACCTTCGAGCCTTCCTCGTTAGGGATATAGCTGCCGAATGGCAGGGCGAACATCGTGAAGTCGGCCTCAAGGTTGTGCAGGCGCACGCCGATCCCCGCCGAAGACTTGTAGATCAGCGGGCGGATGTAGACGTTCGTGCGGTACGCCTCCTTGCGCAGCAGCTCCAGCAGAATCTCCAGCATCGATTCGGGCGTGTAGGGCAGGTCCATCAGCAGCAGCCGCCCAGAGTCCAGCACGCGCTTGAAGTGGTCGAGAGGCCGGAAGACATAAAGCTGTTCTTCCTCGTCGTTCCAATAGCCGCGCAGCCCACCAAACGCGCCGGTCCCGTAATGGAGCGCGTGCGTCATGACGCTGATTTTTGCGTCCTCGATCGGCACGATCTTTCCCTGAAAATAAGCGTATTTAGGTCCTTCGGACATCAGTGCACTCCTGTTTGCTCTGACCTCGGTGGATCCGGAGGCTCGCTGGTTTACCTGCCATTATAGCCTGCGTCTCGCGGCTTGGTGAGAGCCAGGCCGGGACGCGCCGCTCAGGTTGTCTCGTCAAGAAACTCGAGATAGTGCGTCGTGGCCTGCGCGAGATCGTGATACGCGCCGCGCCGCGCTTCGGGCAGCAGCGCAGCAAGCTGGTACATCGCTTCCTGCGTCATGGCGTGCAGATCGTCGCGCGCCACGCGCGCCGCGCCGTTGGTCTGAAAGCGGAAGGGTGCGCCGAAATGCACGGTGACCGGCGTGCGCTTCAGGTGCAGCAGCGTCGCCGGGAAGCGGTCGGTGCCTTCCACGCCGACCGGCAGTACGGCGGCGTTGCCCTTCGTTGCAAGATACGCCATGCCATGCTTCGCCTCTTGCAGCACCGGGTGGCGCGTGCCTTCTGGCGCGAGCAGGACAGCGCGGCCCTGGCGCATCAGCTCCAGCGTGCTGGCGATTGCCCGCCGGTCCACCTCCCCGCGCCGCACCGGGTACGCGCCCCAGGCGCGCGCCATCAGGCCGATGATCGGATGGCGCGTGTTTTCGACCTTCGACATCGGCACGATATACCGGCTCTGGATCGCGCCTGCCACGACAAACGGGTCAATCGCCCCGATATGATTCATCACGACCAGCAGCGGCCCTTCGGAGGGTATGCGCTCTGTGCCGAACACGGTGACCTTGACGAGCAGACTGAACCCGATCCGGCGCAGCAGGATGTCTCGCAGGAACTTGCGCCGCCGGTCGAGGCGATCCTGGCGAAAGACAACGTCATGCGCGGTCGGGCGGGTGGAGGTGGTGGAATGCATGGCAACCTGCGTTCGTCAGGGAGGCGGTTCGCTCTTATTCGCCTTTCAGCTTGCGGACCTCGCGCGGTGACAGTTCGCGCCACTCGCCCGGCTGAAGGCGGCCAATCGTCAACATTTCGATCTGGGTGCGGATCAGGCGCTTGACCGGGTGGCCGAGCTGGCTGGCGATACGCCGGATCTGCCGCTTGCGGCCTTCGCGCATGATCACCTGAATCCACGTTTCATTCGGTTTTTCTTCCAGCACGCGAATTCTTGCGGGCGCGCTGACTTTGTCGCCGAGCGGCACGCCCTGCCGCCATTTGTCAAGCGTGACGCGATCTGGCTGGCCTTCGACCAGCACCTCGTAAGTTTTGGCATGCCCGTATTTCGGGTGCATCAGCCGGTCGGCCAGCGTGCCATCGTTGGTCAGCAGAATCAGGCCCTCGCTGTCGGTGTCGAGGCGCCCGACGGTGAACAAGTGCCCCTCGTGCGGGATCAGCGAGCGGACCAGCGGACGCTTTTCGTGGGCTTCGCGCTTGTTCGCCGAGACGACGCCGCGCGGCTTATACAACAGGATGTAGACATAGTCCGGCGTCGCGGCCAGCCGCCGCCCGTCAACGCGCACATCCTGAATAGCGGGGTCGGCCTTCTCGCCAAGCTGGGCGATGCGGCCATCGACCGTCACGCGCCCGGCGCGAATCATCTCCTCGGCGGCGCGGCGCGAGGCAATCTGCGCCTGGGAGATCAGTTTCTGAAGTCGCTCTTCGGGCATCGTGTAGGGTCCAGGATTCAGCGTGCGCCGGTGTAGCGCACGACGACCAGCGTCGTATCGTCGAATGGCGGCGCCGCGCCCATGAACGATGCGACCGACGTGTTGATACGCTTGAGAATTTCAGCGGCAGATTGCCCCGCGCCGCGCCGGGTGGCGTCGACTAGCCGCGCCTCGCCATAAGGCTCGCCGTGCAGGTTCTCGGCTTCGGTCAGGCCGTCGGTGTAGAGCACCAGCGCGTCGCCCGGTTCCATCCGGCGCTCGATTGCCTGAACCGGCAGTTCTTCGAACCAGCCGAGCGCTCGCCCGCCGCGTGGCAGAAACTCGCCGGTACCATGCGCAGCGCGGTAGAGCAGCGGACGGTTGTGTCCGGCGCTCAGCCCGATAATCTCGCCGTTCGGGCGCAGGATCGCATAGTAAACTGTCACAAACATGCCAGACTGCGTGTCCTGCACGATCAGCCGGTTGGTGTGGCGCAGCGCTTCTTCGGGTGTCGAGGTGGTCAGCACGCTGCTGCGGATCAGGCTGCGCGCGACGGCCATGAAGATCGCCGCCGGGGCGCCCTTGTCCGATACGTCACCCACCACGACGCCAAGCTGTCCATCGGGCAGCGCGAACCAGTCGTAGAAATCGCCCGCGACTTGCCGCGCCGAGCGCCAGTCTGCTGCGATCTCGTAGCCGGGGAAAGTGGGCAGCGTCTTGGGCAGCAGGCCGCGCTGGATAGTGTGCGCCATCTGAAGCTCTGTTTCGAGCCGCCCCTTTTCGACCGCGATCTCGTACAGCCGCGCGTTGTCGATTGCGCTGCCTGCCTGCGTGGCAAAGGCCGTCAGCAGCGCGAGATGGCTCTCGTCGAACAGCCCGGCCTGCAAGCGATTGTCCACGTAGATTAGCCCGATCATGCGCCCTTTGACCATAATCGGCACGCACAGGATCGAGCGCAGGCCCAGCACCATAATGCTCTGGCCGCGCGTGAACCGCTCGTCGAATTGCGCATTGTCGGTCAGCAGCGGCTCGTGCGTCTGCTCCACGCGCCGGATGATCGTCGTGCTGACCTGAAACTCCGGCGAGGCGAGCACGTCGCGGTCCATCCCGCGCGCGACCTTGAACGCCAGATCGCCGGTAGCTGTGTCCCGCAGCATCAGAAAACCGCGCTCTGCCCGCGTGACCTCGATCACGCGGTCCATCACGTTGTCGAGCACCTCGTCGAGATTCAGGCTCGAATTGAGCGTGCGTGTGATCTCGTAGAGCGTGGCGAGGAACTCGGGATGCTGGGGCGACGCCGGCGGCTGAATCATGCGGTATCTTTCGTCACGTGCGGACTGCGCGCATTATAGCACCCCGCTCGGCGCTTTGCCTAGCGAGTGGCGAGGTCTGGTATAATCGCTGGGCAGAGCGCTGCGGGCAGCAGCGCACCCTTCGTTCTCCAGCCGGTTGAGGAGCCAGCATGAATCCCAATCCCTACGAGTATGTCGAAGCTCACCGCGAGGCGTTCGTTGGCGAGCTGATCGAGTTCCTACGTATTCCGAGCATCAGCACCCTGTCCGAATACGCCGGGGATGTGCGCCGCGCCGCGACCTGGCTGGCCGATCACCTGGCGTCGATCGGGATGCAGCGGGTCGAGGTGGTCGAGACCGCGCGCCATCCGATAGTCTATGCGGAATGGCTGGGCGCGCCCGGTGCGCCGACCGTGCTGATCTACGGCCACTACGATGTCCAGCCGGTGGATGATCCGGAAGGGCAGTGGCTCAGTGACCCGTTCGAGCCTGACATTCGCGCTGGAAACCTCTACGCACGCGGCGCGACGGATGATAAGGGGCAGGTGCTGACCCAGATCAAAGCGGTCCAGGCGCTGCTGGCGTCCGGCGAGATGCCGGTCAACGTCAAGTTCGTGATCGAAGGCGAGGAAGAGTCCGGCTCAACCAATCTCTACCCGTTTGTGGAGCAGAACGCGGAGCGGCTGGCAGCCGATATTGTGGTGGTGTCGGATACTGGCATGAAATCGCTGGCTGAGCCGTCGATCGTCTACGGCTTACGCGGACTCGCGTACATGGAGATCGAGGTGCGCGGCCCGGAGCATGACCTGCACTCAGGCTCGTATGGCGGCGTGGTGCACAATCCGGCGCAGGCGCTGGTCGAGATTCTGGCGCAGATGCACGATGATCAAGGCCGCGTGACGGTTCCCGGTTTCTACGATCGGGTTGCGGTCGTCAGCGCCGAGGAGCGCGCCGAGCTGGCGAAGACGCCGATGACTGTGGAGCGGCTGCGCCGCGAGACCGGCGCGCCCGCCGCGTGGGGTGAAACCGGCTACGCGCTGCACGAGCGGACCGGGATCCGTCCCACGCTGGAGATCAATGGGCTGGTCAGCGGCTGGATAAGCGAGGGTACGAAGACAGTGCTGCCTGCCAAAGCCCTGGCGAAAGTCAGCTGCCGCCTGGTCCCGGATCAGGACGCGCAGGAAATTGCGGCGTTGGTGAGCGACTTCGTGCGATCGATCACGCCGCCGACCGTGACCAGCGCCGTTCGGCTGCTGCATCACGGGCGCTGGGCGGTGGTTGATGTCAGCTCGCCGGAGATGCAGGCCGCGCGCGACGCGTACGAGTTCGGTTTTGGCAAGCAGCCTACCCTGGTGCGCGAGGGCGGCTCGGTGCCAATTGTTGGCGCGTTCCAGAGCGCGCTCCATGCCCCGGTGATTCTGATGGGCTTCGGCCAGCAGGATGACAACCTGCACGGACCGAACGAGAAGTTCGCGCTGGCGGGCTTCGCAGGCGGCATGAAGACCGCGATCAAGTTCTACCAGATCATCGGGCAGCGCGGCTGATCGCGCGGCTGGCGGCGCGATAAACACCCGGCGACAGGGCTGGCCCTGCCGCCGGTTTTTTTATTTTCGGAGCGTAAAAAACAGTTTAACATCACCTATATTACGGCAATTTGCCCCGCGTGACACGGCAGACTATAATGCACACATCGGTGGTCTGCATTATGTGCGGTTGGAGGGTCTTACATGGCACGCAGCGGCGAGCAAAATGGAGGCATGGTCTATCCTGATGAGGCGGTCCTGGCGCGCGCCGGCGTGGAGGACCTTCGCGCGGTGAGCCAGGCGATGCTGGTCGATATGCCCAGCGCCTGGGCCGAGATCGCCCGCACGCAGTTCGAATGGTACGAGCCGTGGCACACCACGCTCGACGAATCGAACGCGCCCTTTTACCAGTGGTTTGTTGGCGGCAAGACCAATATTGTTTTGAACGCTCTTGACCGGCACGTGCGGAGTTGGCGGCGTAACAAGGCTGCGCTGATCTGGGAAGGCGAAAACTACGAGACCCGCACCTACACCTACCAGCAGCTCAACCGCGAGGTGAGCCGCTTCGCCAGCGTGCTGCGCGCTATGGGCGTCAACAAGGGCGATCGCGTCACGATCTACATGGGACGCATCCCGGAGATCGAGATCGCGATGCTGGCCTGCGCCAAGCTCGGCGCGGTGCACAGCGTGGTCTACGGCGGCTTCTCAGTCGAGGCGCTGCATGGTCGGATCGAGGACAGCCAGAGCAGGATCGCAATTACCGCCGACGGCGCGTGGCTGCGCGGCAACGTCGTCCCGCTCAAGGACATCATGGACGAGGCGCTTCAGCGCGCGCCCACGATCCAGACGGTGATCGTCGTCAAGCGTACCGGGCAGGATGTGCACATGGAGCCGGGCCGCGATCTGTGGTATCACGACCTGATGAACCTGCCAATCGCCGATGCGCATATTGAGACCGTGCCGGTGGACGCGGAAGATCCGCTTTACCTGCTATACACCAGCGGCACGACCGGCGCGCCGAAGGCGATCCTGCACACGCATGGCGGCTATATGGTTGGCGTGGCGGCAACGCTCAAGTGGGTCTTCGACGTTCAGGACGACGATACGTGGTGGTGCGCCGCCGATCCCGGCTGGGTGACCGGTCACAGCTATATCATCTACGGTCCGCTGCTGCTTGGCGCGACCAGTCTGATGTACGAGGGGGCACCGAACTATCCTTTCCCGGATCGCTGGTGGGACATCACCGAGCGGCACGGCGTGACGATTCTGTACACCGCGCCAACCGCGATTCGCGGGCTGATGCGCTTTGGCGACGCCTGGCCGAACCGTCATGACCTGAGCAAGCTGCGCCTGCTGGGCAGCGTTGGCGAGCCAATCAACCCTGAGGCGTGGCGCTGGTATCATCGCGTGATTGGCAAAGACCGCTGCCCGATCATGGACACGTGGTGGCAGACGGAAACCGGCACCTTTATGATCTCGCCGGTGCCCGCTACGCCACTCAAACCCGGCAGCGCGACTCTGCCGCTGCCCGGCGTCGAGGTCGATGTGCTGAACGAGGAGGGTGACCCGGCCGGCCTGAACGAGGAGGGTTACCTGGTCATCAAGCGGCCCTGGCCGGGGATGATGCGCACGATTTACGGCGACCCTGAGCGTTATGTCAACAGCTACTGGAGCCGCTTCCCCGGCGTTTACATGACCGGCGACAGCGCGCGCCGCGACGAAGACGGGTATATCTGGGTCATTGGGCGCGTGGACGACGTGATTAAGGTCAGCGGCTATCGCCTGGGAACGGCTGAGATCGAAAGCGCGCTCGTCAGCCACCGCGCTGTAGCCGAGGCGGCGGTAATCGGCGTGCCGGACGAAGTGCGCGGCCACGTGATCAAGGCGTACTGCATCCTGATTACCGGCGTCGAGCCGACGCAGCGCCTGGTCGAGGAACTGCGCGACCACGTCGCCCACGAAGTCGGCCCAATTGCTAAGCCTGCGACGATTGAGTTCGTCGAGACGCTGCCGAAGACGCGCAGCGGCAAGATTATGCGGCGCGTGCTGAAGGCGCGCGTTCTCGGTCAGGACGAAGGCGACACCAGCACACTGGAGCAGTAAGCGCGCTAAGGCGCCTGTACGCGCCAGACCTGCGCGGTGCGCACGATTCCGGCTATCTCACGCAGCTCTGGCCGGCCATATTCCGCAACAAGCTCCCACGCGAGCCTCAATCGTTCCGGTTGAGGCTCGTGCCCGTTCAATATGACGTAACTCACGGGCGCGGCCAGCAGCTCGACCGGGTGCGCGATGTCCGTCGCGCAGACAACGGGCTGCGTCGTGAAGAAGTAAAGCATGTCGCACGTCACGCGGTCGGCGACGATCTGATCGGGCGGCGGCTCGACAGCGTCCAGCAGCGCGGCGACCTGGCGAAAGGCGTCGCCCGCGAGATTACCGCCCAGAAATACAGCGGCATCCCTGCGCGGCAGCGCCAGATCGGCGGGCGCGGTGACGGCCGTCCGGGCGAATGACAGCGCAAACCCGGCCAGCCAGGCGATGGCGCCAGCCGCCAGCGCCAATCGCACGGTCCGGCGCGGCGCGCGCCATAGCTCGCGACTAGCGCACCCGATCACCACACTCAGAGGAACGGCGAGTGGCATGAAATAGCGCGTCCGCAGGTTGCGCGAGGCTACGAGCGGCAAAATGATCAGCAGCGCGAACCACGCCAGCAGGTACAGC
>JADLHR010000011.1 GCA_020848665.1 Anaerolineae bacterium | reverse complement strand
ATGTCGCAGGACGAATCCTGGAGCCGGATGGCGCGTTCCGCACCGGGGAGTACGTGGCGGGGTGGATCAAGCGCGGCCCGACCGGGATCATCGGCACGAACAAGCCGGATGCGCTGGAAACGGTCGAACAGTTGCTGGCGGATGCGGTCGCCGGGCGGCTGCTGAACCCGCCCCAGCCGAAGCGCGCGCAGATCGAAAAACTGCTTGCGCGGCGCCATGTGCGCGTAATGTCGCTCGACGACTGGCACGTCATCGACCAGATCGAGCGCGAGCGCGGACAGGCTATCGGGCGCGAGCGTATCAAGTTTACCCACATCGAGGACATGCTGGCCGCGCTGGCCGATTATCACAGCGAGCTGGCGCCCGGTTAGTCCGTGGCGGGCAGAGATCGCAGCAGCCGCACTGGATAACGCCCCCCTGCCGGAACATGGCGCAGCCCCTCAGGGATGATCATCAGCCCGTCCGCCTGAGCGAGCGCCAGCAGTTCCGCTGAGCTTTGCATCCCTATCGGACGCGCTACCCAGTCCCCGGAATCGCGCTCCAGGCGCACGCGCAGATAGCTGCGCCGCCCATCCGAGGCGAGATCCTGGCTAAGCGTCGCCGTGATCACAGGTCGCCCCTCGCCGGACAGCCCGAGCAGCCGGTCAAGCGCCGGGCGCACGAACACCTCGAACGTCACCATCACTGAGACCGGGTTGCCGGGCAGGCCGAAGAACGGCACGCCGCCCACATCTCCATACGCGAGCGGCTTGCCTGGCCGGAGATTAACCCGCCACAGTTCAAGATGTCCCAGCGCGCTAATCACGGTCCGCACCACGTCGTGCGTCCCGACCGACACGCCCGCTGAACTGATGATAACATCCGGTTGCTGCGCCAGCGCGTCGTCAAAACAGGCGCGCACATCGAGCACGGTGTCACGCGCAGCCGGCAGCACTATTGGATCGCCGCCCGCCTCAGTCACCAGCGCGGCCAGCATCACACCGTTGCTGTTAAAAATCTGCCCCTGGCGCAGCGGCTGACCCGGCTCGACCAGTTCGGTCCCGGTCGACAGAATCGCCACACGCGGACGGCGCGTGACCGCCGCCGCCGCATGCCCGATCGATGCCAGCACGCCAACGTCTTGCGCACGCAGCGTGACCCCGCGCGCCAGCACCAGCGCTCCGGCGCGCACTGTTTCGCCCGGCTCACGCACATCCCTGCCCGGCTTCGCCGCTTGAAACACGTCTACTGTCTCCGGCAGCGCCGCCTGCCCATCCGATGCCCACTGGTCGCCAGTATCTTCGACGCGCACGATGGCATCGGCCCCTTCCGGCAGCGGCGCGCCGGTCATAATCCGCGCCGCCTCGCCCGCGCCAAGCCGGACATCGGGCTGAACCCCGGCGGGAATATCGGCCACCACCCGCAATCGCGTCGGGTGCTCGTGGCTGGCGCTGATCACATCTTCCGCCCGGACCGCGTACCCGTCCATCGCGGAGCTGGCGAAAGCCGGGACATCCTGCCCGGCGTGAATATCCTTCGCCAGCACGCGCCCCAGCGCGTCGAGCAGCGGCACCGGATCGCTCGGAAGCGGCTGCATCGCGTGCAATATCCGGGCAATCACGTCATCCACGTTCAGCAGTTCAGTCACGGTCCCCCACCTCCCCTTGCAGGCCGCATCTCTCACCGCCGTATATGATCGAGCGGCGCGCACGAAAAATGCCGCTCATGCAGGCATGAACGGCACGAATGAGCCAGTGCAGCAGCCGTCAGAAAAGCCAGCTACCACCAGCAGTTGGCATCCGGCTTGACGTGCAAGTCGAACATGTCCGAGATAATCGGCAGGTCGTCCCACAGGCACGCGCCGTCAACAATAATGCCGCCGATCACCGAGCTGACGATGCACAACACCAAAAAACACCCGCAGCCGAGCACGATCCAGCGGCTAGCGCCTTCCCGGTACGGTTCTTCCTGATAGTCGTACTCGTAGTCCATCGGCGGCTGCGCCGCGGGCTGCTGGTACGGCTCCGGCGCGGCGTATCCCGGCGCTGCCGAGCGATATTCTTCCGGTGCGCTGGGGTAACGGCCAGGTGGAGCGAACTGGACATCTTGCGGAGCCGAGGGACCAGGCATCGTCATCGCCTGACCGGCGTCGATCCCTGCTGCCAGCCCCTCATAGGCGAGCGTGACCGTCTCGCCCAGCCCGACCATGTCGTTGTGCGTAAGGAGGCGCGGGCCGGTCAGTCGCTGCCCATTGACGAAGGTTCCGTTGGTAGACCCCAAATCCTCAATCGTGTAACCGGCCCCACTCTGTGTCAGGCGGCAGTGGTGACGGCTGACTTCGGGATCGTTGATCACAATATCGTTTGTGATGTCGCGCCCCAGCGTCACGATGCCTTTGTTCAGCTCATACACCTGGTTGGGCTGCGGCCCGCGCCGGACAATCAGCCGGAAGCTGCTGGCTTGCATAAAAAATGCCTCCTCGCGCGACGAGAGAGTGAGAACGCGTCACCTCGGTTCGGAGTATACGGTCATTGGAATTGGATGTCAACACAACCACGCGCCGCGCGCACATAACACAGACGCCGGGGGTTTTCGGCGTCTGTTTGGTGTTTCGACAGGGCAAAAGTCGAATTGACGAGCGCGGCGCAGAAGTATTACTGGGTAAAATCGCGCAGGTGCCGCGAGCGCCGGGGATGTCTCAGGCGCCGCAGCGCCTTGCCCTCGATCTGCCGGATGCGCTCGCGTGTCAGCCCGAACTTCTGCCCAACTTCTTCGAGCGTGTAGCTCCGGCCATTTTGCAGCCCGAAGCGCAGCCGCAGAATGCGCGCCTCGCGCGCGGTGAGCGTGCCGAGCATCTCTTCGACCTTCTCGCGCAGCAGATTCTGATT
>JADLHR010000010.1 GCA_020848665.1 Anaerolineae bacterium | reverse complement strand
GGGGCTGATACCCGACTCAGGGTCCGGGGCGGCTCCCCTGCCCGGCGTGCGCAGAAACCGCTCAAAACGCCTGACGAAGCGAGCGAAGCGCTTGCTCTCCAACTCCGTGAGCAGGTTGTCGCGCGCTGCGCCGCGCTGCGTTTCCCATTGCGTTAGGAGCGGGCTGAGGTCAGCGCCGGGATGCTCGCCCGCCCAGCGCCGCGCCTTGTCCAGCGCCACGTCGAGATCGCGCACCGCGCCGAGCGTCCCGGCGATGGCGCGCAGCTCGTCGCGGAAGGGCCGGATCGTCTTCGGCACGTAGGCCGGTTTGAACAGGCGGAAGGCGCTGCGCATCCGGCGCGTAGCGACGCGCATATCGTGCAGGGCCTCGATGTCCTCGCCCAGGCGCGTGCCCGGTTCGTGCAGCAGCATCCGCTCGAAATGATAGAGCAGAACCTTGCGCCCGGCCTCGGCCAGCGAGTCGTCGGGCTGCACACCGGGCGTATCGCGCAGTTCCAGCCGCAGGCGCGGCTCGGATGGCCCGGTCGCGCCCGGCAAGCTGCCACCGGCCGCCTCGTCGTTGAGCAGCGAAAAAATGCCCAGCCGATCGCGCTGCCACGCGCGCCGCCAGCGCCAGACTGTGCTCTTGCTGAGGCCAGTCGCGGCAGCAATCGCCCCGGCGCTGTGCCCCGCGCAGGTCATGAGGATAACCTGGGCGCGGCGCGCCTCGGCGGGCAGCCCCGCGTCGCGGACTTGTTCGAGGCAGTCATGTTCACGCGGAGAGAGGGGTACGATCATGCGGCGCTCCTGCTGGACGGACGGCTGGTATGTTTCGTGAACGGCGCCTCTAGTGTAACATGAGCGATCAGGTTTTCGCATCGAGACAACCGCGAGACGGGCCATGAACGACGAGATGGGTAATTCGACCGGGCAGGCGACGGTCCTGGCGCTGCTAACCCGGCTGCTGGTCGGCTCCGAGCGGCGGATGGATACCCTCGGTGACTGGGTGGACGCGCTGCTGGACGGCACGGCGTCACCACTGGCGCAGCGTTTCGTCAACCAGTTAGGCGACGAGTGGTACGACGCGACCCCTCCGGACGACTTCTGCGGGCAGGTGGCCGAGCACGTCCGCCGCCACCTGGCAGGCTGGCACCCCGGCTGGCCGCACCTGTGGGCGCACATATTGCGTGTGACCGGGGTCGCGCTGGCGCTGGCCGAAGATGAAGGGCTGCCGGTCGAAGAAGCCTATCTGCTCAGCCTGTGCCACGATGTCGCCAAGCTGGATGAACTGCGCACCAGCCAGCCGCACGAAGAACTGGGCGCGTCCTTCGCCGGGCGCGTGCTGCGCGGTTACCTGCCGCCCGACCGTATCACGGCGATCCAGGCGGCGATCCTCAAGGAAGACAGTGGTGACACGCTGGGCGACATCCTGCACGACGCCGACAAGCTCGATAAGATCGGTGCGACCGGCGTGGTGCGCCGCGTCTCGACCGATACGCGCCCGACCTGGCTTAGCTCGGCGCTGTGGCGGGTAGGCGACGACCTGGCGCGTTTTCCGCCGATGCGGTTCGATCTGAGCCGTGACCTGGCCGCCAGCAAGCGCGCCTTCCTGGGCTGGTTTCTGCCGCTGGCGGAAGACGCGCTCGACCACTGAGCGCGCGGGCCGCGCAGGCCGGCGGCGTATTGGCGGCCAGGGTGATTTCCAGTATGCTTAAACCTGATCGTACAAACGTGTGGGAGGTCCAGGGTGGCTGACAACCTCAACAGCATTGATGAACTGCGCCGCCAGGCGCTGGAAGAAGAGATCGTCGTCGAGAGCTACGAAACGTATCTGGAGCACGCGCGCAGTGACCGCCTGTTTGGGATGACGGCGGCAGAGCGCATGTTTGTCTCGATCGGCTGCTTCCTGGTAACCAGCCTGGCAGGCTTTCTGCTGCTCCTTGTCATGGGCAAGATCGTCATCTAGCGAGCATTCACCGATGTCCACTCCTCCTCCCCTAAACCGGCAACCGGTTCTGTTCGGTCGCATGTCGCTGGCCGAGTGGGCGGTGCGCGTCGCGTTCGCGGTCCTGGTCGTGGTGCTGTTCATCGGCCTGTGGTCCGTTCGCAACGCCGTCATGCAGATTTTCCTGGCGCTGATTGTCGCGCTGGCGCTGCAGGCGCCGGTCCATCGCTTCGAGCGCATGGGGCTGCCGCGCGGCATTGCCCTCCTGATCACCCTGCTGCTCGTCCTGGTCATTGGCGTGCTGCTGAGCATACTGCTGGTCTCGACAGTAGTCGAACAGGTGCAGGAACTGCTCAACCAGCTTCCCGATACACTTGATCAGGTACAGGCCGAGTACGATCGTCTGTCGAGCAAACATGGGGTCCTGCCTGAGATCGATTGGGATGCGCTGCGGGAAAGCCAGAGCGAGAACTGGCTTTCCGAGCAGGTCGGCGCCATCTCCGGCCAGATTTTTCCGTTCGTGTCGGGCGTCAGCGGCCTGATCGCCAATTTTTTGTTTATTCTTTTTATCGCCTTGTTCTTCGTGAGCGACCCGACCAACTATCTCGATGGGACGCTGACGCTGGTGCCGCAAGGCTATCGCCCGCGCGCGCTGGAGATCCTGGTCGAGCTGGCGGCAACACTGCGCGCCTGGTTCGTCGGGCAGGTGATCTCGATGCTGACGGCCGGGACGCTGATCATTTTTCTGAACGCCGTGATCATCAATATTCCCAGCGCCGTCGCCCTGGGCGCGCTGTCCGGCATCATGGAGTTCGTCCCGAACTTCGGTGCGCTGGTGTCGGTATCGGTCGCCATTCTGGTCGCGCTGGCGGATGATCCGGCCAAAATCCCGCTGGTGATCATCGGTTATCTGGTCGTCCAGCAGATTCAGAGCAACCTGATCATGCCGCGCATCATGCGGCGCCAAATCGATATACCAGCAGCGGTCGTCCTGAGCGCGCAGGTTATCGCGGCGTCGCTGTTCGGGTTTATCGGGCTGCTGTTGGCGCTGCCGCTGACGGTGCTGGTCAAGGTACTCTTGCGCGAGCTGTACGTCTACGATTTTCTGAACTCGCGCACAGCGCGCGTGCTGACTCAGCAGCGGGCGGATGGGCGTGTCGCGGCAGTCGTGGTCTCCGAGCCGTACCGCCCGGAGCAGCTTTCGCCAGGGGAGGCGGCGCGTCTCCAGGCTGAAGGATACGACCTGTTCGCCAACCATCCAGGGCAGACGGTCGAGATTGTCACACCACCGTCGCCCGCGCTGGAACAGGCGGCGCGCGGCCAGCAGGCAATCTGGGTGGCGCTCTTTACGCTGGTTCTGGCGCAGGGGCTGGCGCTGATCCGCTCGCTGGTTTCCGGCAACGCCCAGTCGGATTAGTTCGCGGGATGAACCCGGGCGCGCCGCAGCAGGTAGTTCCAGGCGTCGGTCGGGTTGGTGAAGTACGCAATCGCGTCACGCCGGGGCAGCGTATGACAAATCAGGCTGGCGATCTGGCGCTGCTGATTCCAGATGAACACGACCGCCATCGGTGTGACGGTCCGGCTTAACGTTTCGACCAGGTTCGAGGCGCGCACCATGCTGACCGAGGTCGAGCAGCGGAGATCGAGCATCAGCCCTGCCAGCGGTCCGCTCTCGCGCGCCATTCGCTCGACAAACTGAAAAAGCTGCTGAATGAGCTGCGGTGTAAACTCGCCATCAACCACCAGCTCCAGCAGCCCGTTCTCGTGCATCTGGCCTCGATAGCTGACCGCGTCGCGCTCCTGTTTGGTCATTCTCCCCACCTTCTATCCTGTCAGGCCGAGACCCGGCGCGAGCAATTCAATTACGATAGGCGCAGTGCTCGTGTCGTTGTGGTGCCGGTCTATACTGATTATCCGGGAAGGAGATCAAATCGAGATCAATCAGCCATTAAGAATTAATAAAAAAAGACGTATTCATTAATTATTCGTAATCTCTTATTTTATGGTTGGAGAGTCGGCGCGGGCGTTGCGAGCGGGATATATACCGGCTCCAGCGCCAGCATCGCGTCGGCGGCTTCCTCCACGCTGGCGCGCTCCCACAGCATGGTGTGGTATTTAACGAACCGCCATGGATCAACCATATCGCGGTAATGACTGCTGGCGAGGTGGCTGCTCTGGCCGGTCGTCAGGATCGCACGGCTGCTTTCCGGCGAGGCGAGGTCAACGATCAGGCGTGCGGCGGGGGCGCTCAGCGCACGGCCGCGGGCGTGACCTCCGGTGGCGCTGCGCGTCGTGTTGATCGAATCGCCCGTTCCTCCGACCGGCAGCGGGCCGACGACGAACTGGTCGCCGAGCAGTCCGGCGCCAGCCCTGCCCGCCATGCTGTACCCGGCGACTCCGGCGCTGAAGGTCGCGGTGTGCAGGCTGCCCCATTTCCAGGCGTCGCGGTTTGCCCCCTGCCCCTGCGTCAGATCAATGATCGCCTGTTCCAGCGCGCGGCGCACAATTGCGTCGCGCCGCTCGATCACGAAGCGCGTCTGCACGTCGTCCCACCAGGGATGAGTCGAGGCGTCGAGCAGCGCCAGCAGCCCCTGCCGGATCCCGAAGCAGTCGCACGGTGGCACGCCCAGTTCGTCGGCGTAGGTGTACTCCGCCAGCCGCAGCCAGAACGCGCCAAACAGCGCCGCTTGTGGGCTGTCGAGCGTGAAGCGCGCATCCCACTCGCTCAGCCAGGTGACCATTTCACCCAGTCGATCGTCGCCGGGCAGCGCCGTCCGCACAATCGGCAGCGCCGCCGCCGCGCTGGGGCTGAACTCATCGGCCTGGATGTCGGCGAAGGTGTCGCCGGTGTGGGCGTTGTGCTCCTGCACGCGAGCGGTAATCTGCGCGGCGCGACCTCCCGGCGCGGCGAGCGAGGTCAGCGCGGGCGCGTCGGGGTGCTGCGCGGGCACGATCGCGTTATTGGCGGCGACGATCAAACCGTCAGGCGGGTTGGTAAGCGCCGGGAGCCGCTCGACCGGCAACAGGCCGCGCCACTCGGCGGCGCTGGCTTCAACCGGGACCGGCGCCAGCCCGCTGTGCCCCGGCGCGCGCAGCGGCACCCGCCCGGCAAGCTGGTAGCCGATCGTGCCATCCATACCGGCGTACAGCACGTTCTGCGCGGCAAAGGTCCACAGGCTCAGCGCGGCGCGCGCCTCGTCCCACGTCTGCGCGCGATTCAGTCGAAAGAGCGCAATCAGCGGGTCGGCGGGCGCCTCGTGGGCGGTCCAGTGCACAACCAGCGCCTGATCACGCCCCAGCAGCGGCGAGGTCGCTGCGATAACCGGCCCCAGGTGCGTGCTGCTCACAGTGAAGGTCTGCGGCTCATCTACGCCGTTAATCGCCAGCGTTTCCTCGCGCGTGATCATGTCGCGCCAGCCACCTTCCCAGGCGTACTGCTGCGCGTTGTCCGGATTCAGGCGCACCACGAGCAGGTCCTGCTCGTCGATCCACGCGCCATTCAGCGCCCAGGCGGCGTGCTCGTTGTGCCCGCTGAACACGCCGGGAATGCCCGGCACGCTCAGCCCGGCGAGGTTATAGGGGCACCGCTCCGGCGTCTCGATGCAATACAGTCCAACCTCGTACCAGGGCGAGGGCATCTCCAGGACCTGCCCCGGCGCAGTGGCGATCAACGGGCTGCCGCTGGTCGTCAGCGCACCGGAAACGACCCAGGCGGTCCCTTCCGGCATCTCGCGCGGGCCGAGCAGGTCGAACCCGGCCAGCGCCTCGGCCAGCGGCAGGCGCGAAAAATCGGCCATTGGCAGCGCGTCGCCCGCCGGAGCGTCCGGCGGCGGCAGCTCGGCGGGCAGGCCGAGGTCGGCGGCGCTCAGGATCGTGGTCGCGCCGTCCGGCAGCGCCGGGCTGTAGTAGTCGAGCATGGCCTCGTCCACGCGCGTCAGCGCCTGCGCGCGCGTGATCTCCTGCGCCACGTTCCCGCTGCTGCGCCACTGGTAGGCCAGCAGCCACGCCAGGGAGTCAAGCGGCGACCACGGCTCTAGCGGGATGTCGTCCATGCGCAGATCAAGCAGGGTGTACTCGACTGCCAGATCACCCGGCGAGCGCCCCTCGACGTAGGCGTTGACTCCGGCGGCGTAGGCGTGCAGCACGGCGCGCGTCTCAAAGGTCGCAGCGTTGTAGTTGGCAATTGCGACCTGCTCCCAGCCGAGCGTGCGCGCCAGCCGGTCGGCAGCCTGGAGCGCGTCGTCCGGGCCGAACAGCGCGCTGAGCGTCCCGCGCCCGATCCGGCGGCTGAGGTCCATCTGCCACCAGCGGTCCTGCGCATGAACGTACCCCTGGGCGAAAAACAGGTCATACGGGTTGGCGGCGTAGGCGTGCGGCACGCCCCAGCTATCGCGGTAGATCGTGATCGCGTCCTGCGTCCCTGGCACGACCAACTCGCCTTCCTGCTTGGGCAGCGGGCGGCGGATGGTGTAGTAGACCAGGGCGGCAGCGAGGGCGGCGGCGCCGATCAGGATGACCAGGGCCAGGATCGAGACATTGCGGAGTCTGCGCATGGCGGTGGTTGTACCATGTGGAAAAAGGCGCGGCAAATACGCGGTGGCCTGTATGGTCTGAAGTCTCTTCCACAATTGATAGTGGAGGTTTAGGGATAAGGCAAAGCGGCCTTTCGCTGGCCTTCGCCGCTTTTGAAAGCGTTTGGCAGCGTCCCTGATAGTTTTTGAGAGGCATTCGCTGCTATGCTCTGCGCGGTTTCGCGTGCGCGCCATCGCGCCGCACGCTCGCAGAGCAGAGGGTCTATGTCCGAACAATCCACCCCGTCCTCGCAACTATCCGGCTTCTACAAGCGCAGCCGGGACGAGCGCGCCGCAATCGTCGCGGCCTGGGCCGGGCTGTCGCCAGAGGAGCAGGCCGCGCTTGAGGGCCGCGCCGGGCTGACCGCTGAACAGGCCGATCACATGATCGAGAACGTGATCGGCGTCTACGCGCTGCCGCTCGGAATCGCGACCAATTTCCTGATCAACGGGCGTGACGTGCTGGTCCCGATGGTCGTCGAGGAGCCGAGCATCGTCGCCGGGGTCAGCTTCGCCGCGAAACTGGCCCGCGAGGGCGGCGGTTTCACCACGTCCGCCGACGATCCGGTGATGATCGGGCAGATTCAGGTCCTCGACGTGCCCGATCTCGACGCGGCGGCGGCGCGTGTGCTGGACGCCCAGGACGAGCTGCTGGCCGACGCCGACTGCTGCGATCGCGTGATCGTGGAGCTGGGCGGCGGCGCGCGCAGGCTCGAAGTGCGCCCATTCCCCGATACACCCGCCGGACCGATGCTCGTCGTGCACCTGCTGTTCGACGTGCGCGACGCGATGGGCGCCAACGCGATCAATACCACCGTCGAGCGGCTCGCGCCGCGCGTCGAGGCGCTGACCGGCGGGCGCGCGAATCTGCGCATCCTCAGCAACCTGGCGGACCGGCGCAAAGCGCGCGCGGCGTGCACTGTCCCGGCGCAGGTGTTGGCGACCGAGACGATGGCCGGGCCGGACGTGGCGCGCGCAATTGTCGAGGCAGCGGTCTTCGCGGCGGTCGATCCGTACCGCGCCGCGACGCACAACAAAGGCGTTATGAACGGCATGGACGCGGTCGCGCTGGCGACTGGTAACGACTGGCGCGCGCTCGAGGCCGGGGCGCACGCCTGGGCCGCCCGCGACGGGCGCTATCGCTCGCTGACCGAGTGGACGCTCGACCCGGCAGGCGATCTGCGCGGCGCAATCGAGCTGCCGGTCGCGGTCGGGACGGTCGGCGGCGCGACGCGCGTGCATCCCGCTGCGAAGGCGGCGCTCAAGGTGCTCGGCAGCCCCGGCGCGCAGAACCTGGCGCAGATCATGGCAGCGGTCGGGCTGGCGCAGAATTTCGCCGCGATCCGCGCCCTGGCGACCGAGGGCATCCAGCGCGGGCATATGAGCCTGCACGCCAAGCAGGTCGCGGTAGCGGCGGGCGCTTCCGGCGGCGAGGTCCAGGCTATCGCCAGCCGCATGGTCGCTGACGGGCGCATTTCCGCGCAGCGGGCGGAAACTCTGCTGCGCGAGATTCGGAAAGGCAGCGGTTAGCTAAGGGCTAATCGCTCCAGAGCGGAGCGTAGAAGCATGACGAGTGGCAGCAATCCCCTGGCAGTTGGACAGTCGGTGCTCAAGCCGGATCGCCCGGTTGGGATCGCCGGCTATGGCGCGTATGTGCCGCAGTTTCGCCTGCCCGCCAGCGAGGTAGCGCGGGTGTGGACCGGAGGCGCGGGCGGCGTGCCGATCAAGGAGAAGGCGGTCGCGGGCCTGGACGAAGACGTGATCACGATGGCAATCGAGGCCGCGCAGAACGCGCTCGCCCGCGCCGGGATCGATCCGCGCCTGATCCGCGCCGTGTGGGTCGGCAGCGAGAGCCATCCCTACGCCGTCAAGCCGTCTTCGACGATCGTCGCCGAGAGCATCGGCGCGGCCCCGAACATCCAGGCGGCGGACTGGGAGTTCGCCTGCAAAGCCGGGTCCGAGGCGATCCAGGCCGGGATCGGCTTCGTCGGCAGCGGGATGGGCCAGTATGTGCTGGCGATTGGCATGGATACCGCCCAGGGCCGCCCCGGCGACGCGCTCGAATACACCGCGGCGGCGGGCGGCGCGGCCTTCCTGCTCGGCCCGGCGGCGGAGAGCCTCGCCGTGATTCAGGGCAGCTACAGCTTCGTGACCGACACGCCCGACTTCTGGCGCCGCGCGCACGAGACCTACCCCAGCCACGGGGACCGCTTCACCGGCGAGCCGGCCTACTTTGAGCACTCCGTCAGCGCCGGACGCCGCCTGATGGAGATGATGGGCGCTACCGCGCAGGATTACCGCTACGCCGTCTTCCACCAGCCGAACGTCAAGTTCCCGCAGCGCGCCGCGAGCCTGCTCGGCTTCGCCCCGGAGCAAATCGAGCCGGGCCTGCTGTCCGGCGTGGTCGGCAACGTCTACGCGGGGTCGTCGCTTCTCGGCCTGACCGCAACGCTCGATGTGGCCGAGCCGGGCGACCGGGTCCTGATGGTCAGCTATGGCAGCGGCGCCGGGTCGGACGCTTTCGATCTGCTGGTGACTGAGCACGTCACCACGCGCCGCGACAAGGCCCCACGCACACTCGCGTATGTCGCGCGCCGGGTCGAGATCGATTACGCGCTCTACACGCGCTATCGCGGCAAGCTGCGCGTCGATTAAGCGCCGCGTATTACGGAGACGAGACACACCATGCGAGACGTAGCCATTATCGGAATCGGGCAGACGCCCGTTGGCGAGCATTGGGAGCTGGGCCTGCGCCAGTTGGCGCTCGACGCGCTGCACGCCGTGCTGCGCGACGCCGGGATCGAGCAGATAGACGCGCTGATCGTGGCGAACGCGCTCGGCGGCAACCTCAGCGGGCAGAACCACCTCGGTGCGCTGGTGGCGGATTACGCCGGGATGCCGGGCGTCGAGGCGCTGCGCGTCGAAGCGGCGGACGCGTCTGGCGGGCTGGCGCTGCGCCAGGGCTGCCTGATGATCGCGAGCGGCGTGGCGGAAGCGGTGCTGGTGCTCGGCGTCGAGAAGGCGACCGACCGCACCGGCAGCGAGCGCGACACCGCGCT
>JADLHR010000009.1 GCA_020848665.1 Anaerolineae bacterium | reverse complement strand
CGCGCGGCGGATTAACCCCTCGACCGTGCCAAACGCCGAGCGCACGGCGCCCACAACCTCCTCGCCAACCTGGTAACGCTCCGGCCCAATACTGGGGCCGATCCCTGCCTGGATGTCCGCCGGATTCGATCCAAACGCCGCTTGCATGGACCGCACCGCGCTGCCAGCAGCGTCGAGCACAGTGCCTCGCCACCCGGCATGAACGATCCCCGCCGCGTGGCACACCGGATCATACAGCAAAATCGGCGTGCAATCCGCAAAGCGCATCGTCAGCGGCAGCTTCGGCTGGTCCGTGATCATGGCGTCTGCTCGCGCCAGCCAGCGCCGGTTAGGGACGCGCTCCCGCACAACGACCGTATCCGCGCTGTGAACCTGCCAGACAGTGCACGCCCGCGCCTCGTCGAGACTGAGCGCAGCGTACACGCGGTGGAGGTTCTCGCGCACGATCGCGGGATCGTCGCCGACGGTTCCGCCCAGGTTCAACGAAGCCCATGGGCTGCCGCTCATACCGCCCAGCCGCGTGAATACGCCGTGAATCACCCCGCTGTCCGCCGCCCACTGTTCAAAGCGGTAGTAGGTAGGGCCGGTTCCGTTGATCCGCTGCACCAGTCTCCCTCGCTCAGTCCATGCGCCAGCAAATGATTATAGCGCAAATCCCCCTCGCGTCGATTGTCACGGCGCGTGCAAACATAACGGGTTTGTTCTCGCCTTGCCTGCTTTTCGCAGAGCGCAGGTTTGTGTGAAGGAAAGCGAATCAGTACAATGGAAGGTATGTCGGACCTGTTCGAAAAACTCAACGTACTCGTGCAATCGCGCCTGCCCCGGCTGCGCGGCTCGTCACGGCGCGACCGCTCGCCCGCGCTGGGTCGCCAGGCGGACCGCGACCTCGCACGCTTGCGTGCCAAGATCGACGAGGCGCTGGCCGACGACGACCGCCTCCAGGCGGAGAGCGACGCGCTTAGCCGGCAGATCATGGACTGGGATGCGCAAGCCGATGCGGCGCTGGCCGCCGGGCAAGACGCCATTGCGCGGCACGCGGTTCGCCAGATGAAGCTGGCGGAGCAGCAGCGCACAATGACCGAGGCAGATCTCGATGCCCATCGCCGCGCAACAGCCGACTTGATCCAGCAGGTGAACGCTTTTGAGACCGCCCTGGCCGAGGCGCGCCGCCAGCCCGCCGAGTCAGGCAGCGGAAAACCCTCGCTCATGGGCCAAATCCCCGTTTTCCGCGAGCCACCTCGTCGGGAAATCGGCGCGACCTCCAGCGCTGCATCTTCGCCGGCAGACGAGCGCGCCATTGAAGACGATCTGGCGCGGCGCCGCGCGCGGCTGAGCCAATAAACGCCAGCCCTTTGACAACCGGCTGTTGACGAATCGCCCGGCTGCCCGGTCGCGCTCGCGTGGTGAGATCGGGTTTGCCAGTCGATTTTACATTTTTTAGAAACAGCAGTAAAACAGAGAACAGTGCGCGTTAATAGGGGCAGCGGGCCGGGAACTGGTATGGACTTGTTAGCGCGGCTGAACGCCGATCACATTCTGATAGCCGAGAGCGACCATGCTTCGATGGCGTATCTGGCCGATATCCTCGAGGAAACGGGATACAACGTCCAGAACGCCTACTTTGGCAGCGACGCGCTGTGGGCGATGCATCACGGCCGGTTCGAGCTGGCGCTGATCGACGCGTCGATGCTCGACGAGAACCGGCGCCTGCTGATCGAGACGATGGGCCAGTTCGCGCCCATGCCCTGGATCGCCATCGTTGACGCGCAGCCGATCAACACTGACCGCTCGCTGCGGGCTGGGGCTGCAGGCGCAATCCAGCGCACCATAGCACGCGGTCCGCTGATTGCGCTGATCACCGCTACGCTGGACCGGCAGCGAGCCACGTCCGCCAGCCAACCGAGCGGCGCCAGCGCGCGCCCGACCACAGCGCAGGCTCAAGCCCGCGACGCCTCGACTAGCGCGATCCTTCAGCGCCGTCTGGTCGAGCAGCAGACCCTCTCGGCGCTGGCCCGCTCGCTGAGCAGCGTCCTCGACGTAGATACGCTGCTGGCCCAGGTCGTAGAAGCCGCCGTCAGTCTAACCAATGCCGAGGAAGGCTTGCTCCTGCTGCCGGACGATGTAGAGCAGGCGCTGTATATCCGCGCGCACAAAGGCATCGACAGCGAAACGGCCAGTGGTTTCCGGATCAAGACCGAGAACTCACTGGCCGGACAGGTTTTCCGCGCAGGGCAGCCAATTCTCGTCGGTGACCAGGGCTGGCAGAAGATCAAGACCGAGTACCTGGTGCAATCGCTGCTCTATGTTCCTCTGTCGAGCAAAGGCAAGACGATTGGGGTGCTCGGCGTCAATAATATCAAGACGAGCCACACATTCACCGATCATGATCGTGATCTGTTGCAAGACCTCGCCGCGCACGCTGCGATCGCGATTGAGAACGCCCGCCTGTTTGAAGACAGCCTCCAGCGGATGGAGGCGCTTCAGGTCCTGGTGCGAGCAGGCGAGGCAGCGAACTCGACGCTTGCGATTGACCGGGTGCTCTCCGCGATCGCCAGCCAGTTGATCGAAGCGCTTGGCGTCTCACAGTGTTACACCGCCGAGCAGAACCCGGCGACGGGCGCGCTGGCGCTGCTGTCTGCGAGCGCTCGCGCCGCGTGGCCGCCGGGCGAAGGGCCGCAGCGCAGCGATCGCCGCGAGCGCGGAATCGAGGAAGCGTTCCGGCGGCAGCGCCCGGTGACGCTCACGCCCGGCGACCTGCCTCCAGCCGAGCGTGTGGCCGAATGGCTGCCTCACCGTTACGGCGCCAGCCGGATCGTCTATGTGCCGGTCTTTGCGCACCACCAGCGCGCCGGTCTGATCACGCTCTACCATATCTCCAGCCCCTATTATGCCGACGCCTACCCTGCTCCAACGGTAGCGCAGATTCAGCAGATTGCGCTGGACAGCGTGCTGCTGGCGCTGGGGTCTCAGGGCGCCGTTCCGCAGCGGGCGCTGTTCCGGGCGGCCGAGCACTTCCTGGGAATGGTCGGGGCCAACTGGTGCGAGATCGCGGTGTGGGACGAGGCCCAGCAGTGCTTTCGCCTGATCGTGTCGTGTGGAGAAGGCATCTGGCCGGAAGAACCACGCCCGGCGATCGATGCGGCGCGCTACCCGCAGTTGTTCGAGGCCCTGCGCCGCCAGACAGCGTTCACCGACGCCGCCGCCTACGGCCTGGGCCGCCTGGTTGAGGCGCGCTACGCGCGCAGCGTGCTCGGTATGCCGCTGATCATCAAGGAGCGCACAGCGGGCATGGTGCTGCTGGTGGACACGCTCAACGAGCGCCACTTCACCAGCCGGGAGGTGCACCTGATGCAGGCGTTGGTGCTCCAGGCAGCGAACGCCCTGGAAAATGCTCGCCTGTTCCGCGAACTGGAGCGCAGCCTCGACGAGTTGCACCGCACGCAGAGTAAGCTCGTGCAAACGGCCCGGCTGTCTGCAATGGGCGAACTGGCGACAGTGGTCGCGCACCAGATCAACAACCCCCTGACGACGATCCTGGGCGACAGCGAGCTACTACTGCGCAGCCTTCCGCTCGACAGCCCGTACGCCGAATCGCTGGCCGCGATCCATCGCACCGGGCAACGGGCGCACGAGGTCGTTCGACGCCTGCTGACAATGGCCCGCAAGCAGTCCAGCGACGAAGATTTGGAGCCAATCGACATTAATGAGACCATCCACAATACTTTGATGCTTGTTAAAGGGCACGTGCAGCAGGGTGGCGTACAGTTGCGAATCATGCTGGAAGACGGCCTGCCATCCACCGCTGCACCAATCGGCCAGCTTGAAGACGTCTGGCTGAACCTGTTGCTGAATGCGCGCGACGCTGTCAGCCATTGCGCCGAGCCGGAGATCGGGATCATGTCACGCAGGCTGCCGGACGAGAAGGCCATCGAAGTCACCGTGTGGGACACGGGAATCGGAATCCCGCCCGAGCGTCTGGAGGATATTTTTGAGCCGTTTTTCACCACCAAGGCTCCCGGCGAGGGAACCGGGCTGGGGCTGCATATCTGTCGTCAGATCGTCGAGAAATGCGGCGGTACGCTGCAAGTTCAGAGTGAGAGCCATGCGGGCACACGGTTCTTCGTCCGGCTGCCCCTTTATCACAGGCAGGGCTAAATAATGTCCAAACCCTACATTCTTGCGGTAGACGACGACCTGGAAGTGCTGGGTACGGTGGCGCGCACGCTGACCCCGGAGGGTTACGAAGTGGGCCGCGCCAGCTCCGGCACGGAAGCGCTGAGAATGCTGGGCCAGCGCCGGCCCGACCTGATCATTCTCGACATCATTATGCCGGGCCTCGACGGGCTGGCCGTGTGCCGCGCTATCCGGGGCAACCCAAGCTATAACGACCTGACGATTCTATTTCTGACCGCGCGAGGGCATACGGATGATGTGGTCGCCGGGCTGGATGCCGGCGGAGATGACTACGTCGCCAAGCCGTTCCAACTGGCCGAGCTGACCGCCCGCGTCCGCGCGCTGATCCGGCGCAGCCAGCGACAGACGATGAGCGAAAGCCCCGTGCTGGCGGTCGGCAGCCTGGTGCTCGACTCCGATACGCACCAGGTGGCTGTCGAGGGCGAGCAGCCGATCCAGCTTACGTCCACCGAGCACCGGCTGCTGCGTTATCTGGTCGAGCACGTCAACCAGGCGCTCTCGCCACAGCACCTGCTCGAAGTAGTGTGGGACTATCCCCCGAACACCGGAGACCCCGACCTGGTCCGCGCGCATGTCCGCAACCTGCGCGCCAAGATCGAGCCGGGCACGGATTCGCCCCGTATTATCCGCACCATTCACGGAGTAGGCTACATGATTTCAGATTGAGAGCGCCGGGCTAAGATTTTTCACATAAGATTCATAGCTCAGCGCCCACAAGCCTGCGGATGTCGCGTATACTGGTGCTATATCCGGTGCACCGTGGGACAAGAGCTTGGAATCCATGGCGAAAAATCGTGTGCCAACCCGAACAATCCTGACGGTTGAAGGTGACGATTCTATCCGCGCCTTAATCGGACAGACGCTCAGGAAAGAAGGGTACAGAGTCATCGAGGCACCGGATGGTCCCTCGGCGCTCCGTCTGGTGCGCGAACACCGCCCCAGCCTGATTATTCTTGACAGCGCGCTTCCGGGCATGGATGCCTTCGAGTTGTGCAGCCATCTGCGCGGTATGCCGTTTGTCACCCGCGCCTTGATTCTCTTTGTCAGCGCCGACGAGACCGCCACGCGGATCGCGCAGGCGCTGGACGCGGGCGGCGACGATTACCTGCGCAAGCCGTTCGCCGCACGTGAGCTTCGGGCGCGGGTAGAGGCGCTGCTGCGGCGCTCGCCCTCGACCGAGATGCCGCGTGGTGTGCCCGCGCTGCGGCTCGATCCGCACCGCCACACGGTCACCGTCGCCGGGCGCCAGGTGATGCTGACCCCGACTGAATACCAGCTCCTGGAATATCTCTGCCAGCACCCGGAAGACTATCACGCCGCCCCGGCCCTGCTGGAGAAAATCTGGCAGTACCCGCCCGGCACCGGCGATACGGCGCTGGTTCGCAACCACGTGCGCAATCTGCGCCGCAAGATCGAGGCGAACCCGGACCTGCCGGAGATCGTCGTGTCGCTGCACGGGCGCGGCTATTCGGTGCGCGCCCATCTGATGTGAGCGCCCGCCCGCTACACCCACCGCCTGCCATATGACCGGTTTCAAGAATCGGCTCAGCAGCCCCTGACAAATCCTTATAAACTCCTTACACTTGCCAACAGGGCGCTTGAACCTTCCGTGGTATCATTTCAAATAAGGAAAACGGGATCGTCCATAGAGATCGAGGCGGGAGGGCACTCTGGCCCCTGCCGTTTATCCACCCTGGCCCGGTGACTGCATACGGCTTTCACCCGGCCCGCAGGCGCAGACTGAAGGGTGTCGCTGGAAGCACTCTCTGAGAGGAAAACCGATGCGCGTCAAACTCGGCACCATTCTCGCGCTCCTCGACGGCAAGCCCACTGGTGCTCGCGGCCAGAGCCTGGTTGAACTCACCATCACGCTGCCCGTGTTACTCGTGATGCTTATGGGCCTGACGGAAATCGGCTGGTTCGCCAACAACTATCTGACGCTGCTCGACGTGGCGCGCGAAGCGGGACGCTTTGCAGCGACCGGCGACCCGCTGGCCTGGAATGAAATCGACACGACAAATTACAGCGCGATGGACTGCGAGCAGGACAGCGGCCTCTATAACGACCACGATACCACGGTGAATTACACGTCCTGGCCGGGGCCAAATCTGGCCGCCTGGGGGTACGGTGACTGGGGCGAAACTGGACGTGGCTACTACGACGCGATCGCGTGCGGCATGTTGCAGAATCTGGAGCCGCTCAAGTTCAACCACCAGACCGACGACATCGTGATCTCGGTCTTTCAGTTCGTCGTCGTCAACCCAGGCACATCCAGCGCGCAGGTGCGCGTTTCGGGCCGCCTGCCCTCAAAGGCGAATGAGTGTGAGAATGACGACAGCCGTGACCCGTTCGACTGGCACGGCCCGCTCGGACCCGGCAGCCCGGCAGATGGCCTGGCGACCGGGACCTATGAAGCGAAGTATGCGGCATTCTGGGACCCGGATGTCGAGAATATTCGCGGCTATGTCTTTCGGGGCAACCACCGCAACAATTATGGTGGGAGCAAGCAGTGTCTTGGCTCGGAGTTCTCGGTCGATGAGGTCGAGGCGATGCTGAACTTCGACGGCGATGCTGATCAGATTCGCAAGCTGACGCAGGCGACCAATTACGGGCTGGCGCTCGTGGAGATCTACTGGGAGCACACGCAACTCCTCGGCCTGCCCTGGTTCCGGCTGGGGCCGCTCGACGAGACCAGCACTGTTCACGTCTGGACGTTCTTCCCGGTCTCGGCAGCCGAGCCGGACATCAAGTTCTAAGTGCAGGTTCTGAGCGCAGTCTGGCTCATTCTAGCTCATTCTGGCTCAAGCGGATCAAGCAGACGAACGGCATGGTGCTTATGAAACGCTTCATTCACCAGAACCGCCTCACCCGGCGCCTCAACCGCAGCCAGCGCGGCCAGTCGATTCTGCTGCTCGCGTTCGCCTTCATCGCGCTGATTGCGTTTGTCGGCCTGGTCACCGATATCTCCCTG
>JADLHR010000008.1 GCA_020848665.1 Anaerolineae bacterium | reverse complement strand
TCGTCCAGCGCCAGCGGATCGACGATGTAATCGTGCTCGCGCGTCGAAAGCTGGATCAGGCAGACGTGCTCATAATAGGCGTACAGGCTGTTGGACTCGGTATCGACCGCCAGCAGCGGCGTGCCGCGCAGCGTATCGGCCAGCGTTCGCAGCTGGCGCGGATGCCGGATCGTTTCGGCGGGCTTCAGGTCGGAAGGCAGAGGCGTCACAGCCACCCCCGGTGACGAAAGTAGGCGAGCATCGTGGTCGCAATGGCGAACATCATCCCGATGACCAGCAGAAATGCGATGCTCAGATCAGCCGCCGGCAGTGTGACGTTCATGCCGTAAATACCGCTGATCAGCGTCAGAGGCAGCATGATGACCGAGATCACAGTCAGGATGCGCATCACCTCGTTCAGCCGGTAGCTGACGAGCGTGTTGGCCGTGTCGGACAGGCCCCGGATCACTTCCAGGTCTTCTTCGATGATTTCGTAGCCTTTGATCAGGTGGTCGAGGATGTCGCCAAAGTACACATCGAGGTCCTCGCGGATATAAGGGCGATCGACCTTTTCCAGGTTCTCGACGATCAGGAGCTGCGGGCGGATGATACGCCGCAGCGCGATGATGTCGCGCCGGATAAAGGACAGGTCCTGGATGATCTGGCGCGAGTCCTCGGTGAAGATTTCTTCCTCGATAGCGCGGATGTTGGCGTCAACCTTGTACAGAATCGGGAAGATGTAGTCCACTAGGCGGTCGATCACAGTGTGAAAAATCTTGCTGGCGCCGCGTCCCATGTACTGCGCGCGCAGTTCTTCGTTCGTCTGGCACTGCTCGAACAGGTGGCGCAGCGGCTTGAGCGTCCCGTCGTGCACACTGATCAGGTAACCGCTGCCGACAAACAGATCGACTTCGGCGGCCCGGCTGACGCGCTGGACCGGGTCCCACAGCGGGAAGTGCATCACGACGAACATGTAGTCGTCGTACTCGTCCATCTTGGGGCGCTCGATCCGGCTCTGGAGGTCTTCGAGGTCCAGCGGGTGAAAATGGGGATAGTTCTCCCGCAGGTCTTGCACGTCCTGCGGCGTCACACGCTCGATGTTCGTCCAGGTCACCCGGCCGTACTGAATTGTCTCCGTCGCCATGCGCCACATTATCGCGTGATGGGCGCATTCGAGCAACCCTCAGCCCGCGCCGGGGAAAAGAGGAAAGGCTTCCGGGCCAGCGCGAAAGTCTGCTAGAATCCGGGGTGCGCGTTTGCGCCCGCTGCGGCGCTGTGTACCGGCAGGACTCGCTCAACCATGCCCAACGCTCTCGTCTCGCTCCGTCATGCGACGCGCCCCGCTGGGCGTGCGCTGCGCCGCGTCTGGCGTGCGGTGTGGCGAATGGCGCTGGCGCTGGCGCTGGCCGCCGCGCTCGGCGACGGCATCGTGCGCGACGTAACGCTGCGCGATCATGTTGTCACGCTGGCGCAGGATGTCTTGTTCGATTATCTAAGCTGGGAGATCGACGCGCTGTGGGTCAAAGCTCGCCAGGAGCTGCTTGGCGTGCATCCCTATCTGGACGAGGAGACACGCCGCCAGCGCACCATCGCCTATTTCGACGCGCTGCGCGAGGCGCGCGCGCTGGAACACGCGATCGAGGCGATCTACACCGACCCCGCCGAGCCGGACCCGGCTGTCGCCAGCGCAACGCTCACCGCGCGGCGTGACCGCCTGCGCACGGCGCTGGCCGTCGATCAGCCGCTGGTCGAGAGCGTGATCGAGGGACAGGTCGCGGCGGCGCTGGTGGGCGCTGGCTTCGGGACGCTGGGGCAGGTCTTGCCGCCGGTGTCGATGCATTTTACCCAGGTTCCGACGCTGCTGGTCGTCTCCCCGCGTGACCGTATCGAGATGGTGGTCGACGTCAGCCTGGACCCGCTGACTATCGCGCAGCGCGAGACGCTGGAAGGCGCGGTCGAAGGCGCGCTCAACGTGTCATCACTGGTCGTGCCGCTCGGCGGCGTCGGCCTCTATCCCAGCATGATCGTCGAGACGGATACGCTGGCGCGCGCCTTCGAGGTGACCGCGCACGAGTGGGCGCACCACTACCTGATGGCCTTCCCGCTGGGGCTGGAATACACCCTGCGCCCCGAAACGCGCATCATCAACGAGACCGTCGCAACCTTTTTCGGGCGGGCAGTCGCGCAGCAGGTAATGGCCCGCTTCTATCCCGACCAGCCTGCGCCGCAGTACCCGAGCTTTCTGGCCGCCGCCGAGACGACCGGGCCGGACGCGCCCGCTGCGTTTGACTTCGGGCGGGCGCTGAACGAGACGCGCGCGACAGTTGACGCGATGCTGGCGCGCGGTGAGATCGAGGCGGCGGAAGCGTACATGGAGCAGCAGCGGCGCCTGTTCGTGGCGCAGGGCTACCCGCTCCGCAAGCTCAACCAGGCATATTTCGCCTTTTACGGTGGCTACCAGGGCGAGCCGGGCGCGGGCGGCGCCGACCCAACCGGCCCGGCGGTCGAGGAGCTGTTGGCGCTCAGCCCCGGCCTCGACAACTGGCTGCGCCAGATGCGCACGATTACCACTCGCGCCGAATTGCTGGACGCGCTCGACGCCGCGCGCAACCCTTCATGACCGCTGTCATCGCCGCAAGAAACTCCAGCAAAGGAGCCTGCCATGCCGCTCGCTCTCGATCGCATCCTGAACCACCTGCGCCTGACGTACCAACCGCCCACTGTCGCCGCGCTCGACGCGCTGCTGGCGGCGTGGGCCGAGCGTATCCCCTGGGAGTCCGCCTCGCGGATCGCGCTGCACCAGGACCCCGGCGCGCCTGCCGATTACGCCCGCCTGCCGGAACAGTTCTTCGCGGACGCGCTGCGCTGGGGCAGCGGCGGCACGTGCTTCGAGAGCAATCTGGCGCTGCGCGCGCTGCTGGTGGCGCTTGGCTTTGAGGCCACGCTGCACTTCTGCGATATGGGCGAGCAGCGCGACCCGCACTGCGCTACGCTGGTGGTGATTGACAACACCGCGTATCTGGCCGACATGGGCTACCCGGTCGCCGCCGCGCTGCCACTCGATCCTGCCGCGCCGACCGAGCGCACGACGCCCGCCGCGATCTTCCGCGCGATTCCGCAGACCGGGTCGCGCTGGGAAATCCGCCGCATGGGGCGTAACGGGTACGACGATCAGGCGTTTATGCTCAAGCGCGCGCCGGTCAACGCGGACACGTTCCTCGCCCGGTTGCTGCGCGATCACGAGCCGGACGGGTTCTTTCTCGA
>JADLHR010000007.1 GCA_020848665.1 Anaerolineae bacterium | reverse complement strand
CCACCCCCACACACGCGAAGTCATCGACCAACAGGCCGAGCAGGTGCCCCAGCCCGCAGCCCAGTTCCAACAGGCGCCGGTCCGCGCCGGGTGGCGCGTAACGTCGCACCAGCGCCGCGTAGTAGCGACGTGCGAACCAGTACATGCTGAACCGCCCCAGCGGGCGATCCGCGTAGTTATAGCTCTGAAAGTAATGCTCGCCGTACTCGTCCAGCGGGACCTCAGGCTTGCTGGCGTCGTGCGCTGCCTGCCGATCGACCATCTGTTTCCCCGGTTCTCCACCAGCGTTAGCGTTATGTCGTAATACACCCCGGCGGGTGAAAGCCTCACCGGCCTCTGCGCCTGCACAAAATAGAGGCCGCCCAGAGGCCGCCTCTATGGTAACACATGCCTGCAACTGCGCGCCGCCGCGCAGCGCCGGATCAGCCGCCGAACGCCAGCGTAATCTCGCGCGCCATGTCCGACAAAATGTAGGGCAGCGCGCCAAGCAGCAGCGTGCCAACTGCCGCGATCCCGATACCCCACGCCAGCGCCGGAGGCGTGCTCGCCTCGCCCGCGCCTTCTTCAAAGTACATCATCCACACAACGCGCAGGTAGTAGAACGCCGACACCGCGCTGGTCAGAACGCCAACCACCGCCGCCGCGATCAGGTCCGCCTGAAGCGCGACCTTGAACACATACCACTTGCCGATAAACCCGGCTGTCAGCGGTATCCCGGTCAGGCTGAACATAAAGACGGCCATCGCCGCCGCCAACCAGGGGCGCCGCACCGCCAGCCCGCGCAGCGCGTCGAGGCCGGTGTTGGTCGCGTCGTCCCGCTCGATGGTCGCGATCACGGCAAACGCGCCGACATTTGTGAAAGCATACGCCAGCAGGTAAATCACAACCGCCTGCGCTGCTTCGTCTTCCAACCCGGCGGTGCCTGCCGCCGCCAGCGCGATCAGGATATACCCGGCGTGCGCAATGGTCGAGTACGCCAGCAGGCGCTTGAGATCGCTCTGCATGATCGCGACGAAATTGCCCAGCAGCATCGTCAGCACGGCGACCAGCCAGATCGTATCCTGCCACGCCGCCGCAGCATCCGTCGCCAGCACGAAGCTCGACAAGCCGCCGCCAAACACGCGCACCAGCGCGCCAAAGCCGCCGATTTTGGCCGTCACGCTCATAAAAGCGACCACCGGCGTCGGCGCGCCCTGATACACGTCCGGCGTCCACATGTGGAACGGCACCGCCGCAACCTTGAAGCCCAGCCCGGTCAGCACCAGCCCGCCGCCGATCAGCAGCAGGAACCGCGCTGGCGCATCATCAGCCACCACGCGCGCTGCGGCATCCCACACGCCCGGCAGGTCAATCGCGCCGGTCGCGCCGTAAATCAGCGCGATTCCGTACACCAGAAAGCCCGACGAGAACGCGCCGAGCAGAAAATACTTCATCGCGCTCTCTTCCGAAGCTTCCTGAGGCCGCCGGAAGCCGCTCAGAATATAGAGCGGGATCGAGAGCAGCTCCAGTGCAATGAACACGATGACCAGGTTATTGGCGGCGCCCATCAGCATCGCACCCGCCGTGCTAAACAGCAGCAAGACGTAGTATTCGCCGCGCTGAATCTGCGTGCGTTCCAGGTAGTCATACGCGACCATCACGCCCAGCAACGCGGTGATCAACGCCGCGACGCCGATCGCGTCAGTCAGCCGATCGGCGCGGTACATCCCGGCGAAGGCCGTCTCACCATCGCCAAGCGTAATCACCCCGCCAAGCGACAGCAGCGAAAGCACCAGCGAGACTCCGATGCCAATCGCCGCCAGCCAGGCCGTGATGTGCTTGCGACCGCGTGGGATGAACAGGTCGACGATCAGCACCACACACGCGCCCAGCGCCAGCAGTATAACCGGCAGGGCTGCGCCGATATTTAGATCACCCAGACTAGGGACTCCGAACATCGAGTGTCACCGCCTATCGTCCAGCCGCTGCCGTGATCGTGTCACCCAGGTACTGCGCCAGCTCGCGGACGGAACCGTCCATAAAGTCAAAGAAGAACCCGGCTTGCAGGCCAATCACGAACGCCATGATCACGATCGGGGCCAGCGACCACAGCTCGCGCCAATCGAGATCGGGCAGGCGCTTGTTTTCTTCTTTGTTCAGCTCGCCCATGAAGATCGTGTTGAACAGGTACAACAGGTAAATAGCGGCCATGATGATGCCGAGCGCCGCAAAAACAGTGAACCACACGCTCAGCACGTTCGAACCAGCCGAGCCGAGCAGGATGGTGAATTCGCCAACAAACCCGTTCAGACCCGGTAGACCCATGCTCGACAGCACGATGATCAGGCTCAGGCCGCTGAACAGCGGCATCGCGCGCCAGATTCCGCCAAAGGCGTTCATCATCTTCGTGTGGCGTCGTTCATACAGCACCCCAACCAGCAAGAACAAGCCGCCGGTGCTGACGCCATGGTTCACCATCTGGAGGATACCCCCCTGGATGCCCGCCGAATTGAGCGCAAAAATACCGAGCATCACGAAACCGAGGTGGCTGATCGACGAATACGCGACCAGCTTCTTGACGTTGTCCTGTCCGTAGCTGACCCACGCGCCGTAAATAATCCCGATGACCGCCAGCACCGCGATGTAGGGCGCGAACGCCTTGCTTGCCTCCGGGAACAGCGGCAGGTTGAAGCGCACGAAGCCATAGGTGCCCATCTTCAGCATGATGCCTGCCAGGAT
>JADLHR010000006.1 GCA_020848665.1 Anaerolineae bacterium | reverse complement strand
ACGATGGAGACGGCCCAGGCAATCGTCGCACATTATCCTGCCCTGCATGTACAGCCGCTCGACGGAGTCGGAGAGGTACGGTTCGGCGAATGGGAAGGCGCCAAGCTCCAGGCGCTACGGCGCGAGACACTCTGGCAGACCGTGCAGATTTACCCCAGCCGGGCGCAGTTTCCGCGTGGCGAGTCGATCCGGCAGGCGCAGGCGCGCGCCATAGACGCGATTGAGGAGGTAGCCCGGCGCCATCGCGGGCAGCGCGTCGCCGTCGTATCCCACAGCGACATCATCAAGTTGATTGTCACGTATTACGTCGGCGCCCCCCTCGATGCGTTCCAGCGGATCGAGATCGCACCCGCCTCGCTGACCATTCTGCACCTCGGTCAGGACCGCCCTACCCTCGCGCGAATGAACGATACGAGCTTTGTGCCTCACCTGGTCCCCCCGCCAGGGCGGCGCTCATTCTGGCAGCGTGTGGCGCGCTGGCTGGCGCCGCGCCGCTGACTTGTGGGCATTGGCCCGGTCATATACAGGTTGTCACGCCGCAATCGAACACGTAGAATCAGTTTAGCGCGGCGCAAGACGCCTGAAACCGTGAAAGGTCAGACACGTTATGCCAAACGGCGAACTTGAACTCGATCCGGTGGACTACATCACTGTAGGCACGGTCGGCCCCAAAGGCAAACGCCAATTTCACCTGCAAGCTGGTAAGGGAGCGCAGATCGTTTCACTCATCATGGAAAAGGAACAGACCCGCGCTTTGTCTGAGGCGCTGCGCGATCTACTCGATACGCTGTTAGAGACTTCGACTGAACAGATCGAGCCGGAAGTGAATCTTTCGCGCTGGGATATGTCGCTGCGCGACCCGATCGAGCCGCTGTTCCGCGTCGCGCAGATGGGTCTGGGCTACGATGAGACGCGCGATCTGGTCGTCGTGGTCGCACACGAGCTGATCAGCACCGACGAGGAGCAGGACGACAACCCGGTAGAGCCGCAGGTCGTCCGCTTCTGGGGCACGCGCGAGCAGATGCGCGCGCTGAGCGCGCACGCGCGGCAAGTCGTCAAGCAGGGCCGCGCCGATCCGAAAAGTAACGGTCACCTGATCAACTATTGGACCTGATGAACGCGCCCGACTCACCGCCCTCGCAGCCCGGCGCTGCCGACCCAGGGGAAATTAGCCCACCGCTGAGTATCGTGCAGGCCGAATGCGCGCTGGCCTCCGGCACGATCACCAACATGCAGGGCGTGATGCGCTGGGGATCGAATTATGCTGCGCTGGTCACCATCGCCGATCAGAGCCGAACGCTGACTGCCGTCTACAAGCCCCAGCGCGGCGAGCGATCGCTGTGGGATTTCCCTGACGGCACATTGTGCTATCGTGAAGTTCTAGCCTATCACATGTCGCAGGCGCTGGGGTGGGAACTTGTCCCGCCGACCGTGCTGCGGGACGGGCCGCACGGGATCGGATCGCTCCAGCTTTTCATCGAGCACGACCCGGCGGTGAACTATTTCTCGCTCGATAACCGGTACCTCACCCAACTTCAGCGCTTCGTCGTGTTTGACGCGATCATCAACAATGCCGACCGTAAGGGCGGCCACTTGTTGCTGGATCGCAGCGCGAAACTGTGGGGAATCGATCATGGGCTGGCGTTCCACAGCGCGCCGAAGCTCCGCACGGTGATCTGGGAGTTCGAGCGCCAGCCGATCCCGGACTCACTCCTGGCTGCGGCAAACAGCCTGCTCAATACAATCACCTGTCACAGCGCATCGTGGATTGACCAGATGGTGAGCTGGCTGACCGCCAGCGAGGTGGATGCGCTGGTGCGCCGGATCGAGAAGCTGTTGTCGGCGCGTGTCTTCCCCGGCCCCAGCGGGCGAGGGCCGAGTTATCCCTGGCCTCCGGTGTAGCGCACCAGCGCGACTGCCCTTGTTGTTTATGGCAGTTGAGGCCGCTGCTCGAACGGAACGACCTCGGCCGGTGTGGCTGACGGCGTTGCGCGCGCGGACGGAGTCAGTGTTTCGCGCTCCAGCCCGGGTTCCGTTTCCGGCGCTGTCTCGGCTGCGCGAGCTTCCGCCGCCCGCGTTTCGACCGCCAGCACCCGCTGGTCAAAGTCCGCCGGCAAGAATGGGTACGGATAGTACGCGCTCCAGAAGCGCACCCAGTGCAGCTCGGCCAACGCCGCGCCCGGCTCGCCCATTTCGGCCAGCACCAGCCCGCGAAAATAATGGTCGATCGCCGCGTCGCGTCCGGCCAGCGCCAGAGTCAGGTCTTCTAGCGCTGTCTGATACGCTGCGCGCCCGATCGCCGCTGGCAGATTCCGCTGCTTGTTGCTCCAATACTGCGCCTGCGCACGCAGCGAGCGCGCCTCCGGCTGCTGCCCGGCTGGTAGCGCCTCGATAAACTCATTGTCCAGCAGGTCCAGCGCCTGCATGAAGTCGCAGTTGAGGTCGTCGAGCGCCGAGTACATGCAGATTTCGACGTGCAGCCGTGCATCGAGCAGCCGGTATTCGGACGCCGCCGCTCGTGGCGAGCGATCCAGCAGCGCAGCAAGCTGCAGCGCGGCATCGTCGTATGCGCCCTCGGCCAGATCGAGCGCCAGCAGCCGGTCGGTGACGGCCGTTACATCCCCGGTTGCAGCCTGCCCGACGCGGCGCAGATCGCGCGCTGCCAGATCGGCGCGCCCCTGGCGCTCGTACAACTCGCCTCGCAACTGATACGCACGCCGCAGATTATCCGCGTTTCGATCCTGAAAAGCCGCGTCGTCAATCGCAAGAAGCCGGTTTAGCGCCGCTTCGGCCTGATCGAAATTCTGCTCTCCCAAGCGCGCCTCAGCCAGCAGCAGGTATCCTTCTGCGTCACCCGGATAGTACAGCGTAAGCGCCTGCGCGCTGTGCGCCGCCAATCCGTAATACTCGATACGCGCCGTCGCATTTGAGCCGGACGCAGCCACGGCCAGCGCCAGATAGGCGCGAGCCTGCGCTCCGAGCGCGGGCAACAGCAGCGGATCAACATAGAGCGCCTTCCCCGCGTATTCCAGGGCAGCGTTGGCGCGCCCCTGCGCCAGCGCCAGGTCACTCAGCCGGATCAGCAGGCGCGTGTCACGCGGGCTGAGCGCCAGGGCGTCTTGCAGCGTTTGAGCGGCCTGATCCAGATCGCCGCGCGTCTGCTCGATCGTAGCTTTCGTCAGGCTTGCCACCGTCAGCCCCGGATCGGCTGCGAGCGCCTGTTGGGTAAGAGCATACGCCTGCGAAGCGCGCCCCTGGCGCAGCCGGACCTCCGCCAATCCCGCGTGCAGGAGCGGCGAGTTGGGGCATGAGTCGTAGGCTTCGCCGCGATAGCGCCCGCCGGGCGGCGTGTACGCCAGGCCATCTTCGAGCAGCCGCGCCGCCGCGTTCAGATTCGTGGTGCCGCCCTGGTCCGCATAGCTGAGCGCGTGATAGTAGACGAGCGCGGGATAGCACTGACCTTCGTAGGAAGCTTGCGCCGTCGCCAGATCGCTTTGCGCCTGGGGAAAGCGCCCAATGGAGTACAGTCCAACCGCCGGTTCGATTCGGCGCTGGACGCTGGAATCGAATTCGGGGTACATCGGCGTCGGCGTCGCCAGCCCATAGATGCTCCCGGCTGGACCGAGATCGGAAGGGACACGCGTCGCGCCAACGCTCAGCCGCTCCGGGAACGGCGTTGGCGTCGGGCCGAAACCGGGAGTTGGCGTCATGGTCGGCGTCGGTGTGGCCGTGTGCACTGGCCGGTAGACCACCGCCGCCAACCCATCCTCACGAAACAACCCCAGGGTATCGGCCAGAAGCGCGCTGCCCACCACCAGCCCGGCGATCACCAGAACAGCCGCCGCGACGGTCGCCTGCTTCAGGCGCCGCGCCGCGCCCTCGCCATACCGGCGGCGAGACTTGCTCGTCCACGCCAATCCATCGTGGCTCTCCGGTTCTGCTTGATACGTGCGCAGCAAATCGTCGAGGAGAGGCAGAATGCGCGCGTGCTTTTCTTCCCTGAGCAGCGGAACGGAGATTTCCTGCGTGACTTCATCCGCTGGCTGCGGTTCATAACCGAGCGCCGCCAGGCCCTTCAGCGCAAATTCGTGCTGCGGATTCAGGGCGAGAACTTGCTTCAGACAGAAGATACGCTCGCGATCGTTAGGGGCGACGCTGCTGAGCCACAGCCAGGCCATCTCGTCTTTCGAGTTCAGGCGAACCGCCTGCCGCAGCAGATCACGCGCGTCCGTTGCCCGCCCATCTTTGGCAGCGGCAATTCCCTGCCGCAGCAGCAATTTGGCTTGATCCTGGGTCATGCGTCATTACCCTGGGGATACGATCGGCGACACGAGGCCATTGTACAATAAGACACCGAGAGCGGACAATCGACCGAAGGTCATCTGCCACCTGCCAGCAGCGAATGCAGCAGCCCTGCGGACGCGCTATACTGGCGCCTGGTGGGCAGCATGCAAGCAAAGGAACACGCATGGCCGAGACCTGGAGATTGTTTATTGCGACCACCCTCCCCTCAGGCGTCCTGGCAGCCCTGGCGGAGATCCAGCGAACCCTGCGCGCAAACACCCCGCACGGCGTTGTTCGATGGGTAGATCCCGGCGGTATCCACCTGACGCTGAAATTCCTGGGCGACGCGCCCTCCCTTCAACGCGCTGAACTTGAAAGCGCCCTACAAACTGCTGCCAGCGCCGGGCCGCCGTTCGAGCTGTCGCTGTCCGACCTGGGATGTTTCCCAAGCGTGCGCAGGCCGCGCGTGGTATGGATTGGGCTGTCCAGAGAGCTGCCTGCGCTCCACACGCTGCGCAACGAGATCGAACGGCAGATCGCGCCGCTGGGGTATCCGACTGAGGATCGTCCCTTCAGTCCACACCTGACTTTGGGGCGCGTGCGGCGCGAGGCTTCCTCCACCCAGGCGTCGGCGCTAGGCGCGCAAGTGATCCGCGCGCGACAGTACGACCGGCAGACGTGGCGGGTAACCAGCGTCAGCCTGATGCGGAGCGAGCTGCAACCCGAAGGCGCGGTCTACAGCGAACTGTATCGCGCTTTGCTGCGCGGTACCGGCGCGCCGCCTGACACAGGTGAAGAGTCGTGCTAAAATAAGCCACAACGGTGATCAAACGAAGGAGGCAGCACACTGGACCCGGTTGAACTAGCTCGCACTATCGTCGATCTCGCCTCGGACAAAAAGGGCGAAAGCGTCGTCCTGATGGACATGCGCCAGATTTCCCCCATCACGGATTTTTTCGTGGTCCTGAGTGGCAACAGCGACCGGCAGCTCAAGGCAATCATTGAGCATATCGACCAAGAACTGAAAGACCGCTTCAACGTCCTCCCCTGGCGCACAGAAGGTAACGCGACAAACGGCTGGGTTCTGATGGACTATGGTGACGTGGTCGTGCACGCCTTTCTGCCGGAAAAGCGCACCTATTATGATTTAGAGGGGCTTTGGCGCGAAGCCCCGGTCATGGTGCGAATTCAGTAGGCCCTGTCCGGGCAAGCGCAGCAAAAAGCAGCACGCGAGAATCCCGGTGATCTCTCGCGTGCTGTTTGAACAGTTGCGTTGGACGAGGCGCAGAACGCTATTCGACGAGCCAACGCTCGCTGTCGCGTTGCCAGCTGATCAGTTCCTCTGGCCTGAACCACAACGCAAGCTCGCGCTCGGCGCTCCCGGCGGAGTCAGACCCGTGCACCAGATTGCGCCCCTTCATCAACGCCAGATCGCTGCGGATCGTGCCAGGTGTGGCATCCAGCGGATCGGTCTTGCCGATCACGGCGCGCGCGATGTCCACCGCACGAGGCCCTTCCAGCGCCATCACGACGACCGGCGTCGAGGTGATGTAGTCCAGCAGGCCCGGATAGAATGGCCTACCGACGTGTTCCTTGTAATGCTCCGCAGCCAGTTCGCGGCTGACCTGCATGAATTTCATCCCGACAATGCGCAGACCAGGCGTTTCAAGCCGCCGAATAATCTCGCCAGTCAGTCCGCGCTGCACGCCGTCCGGCTTGACAATAATCAGTGTCCGCTCCACGATATCTCCTCGCTTGGTTCCGATTAATGCCCAGGCAAGCAGCGGGCCGGGGTTTCGCCCAGCCCGCGCACCTTCCGCGAATTATAGCGCATATCAGTGGCAGATTACAGCCGTTCCAGCGCCGCCCGATAGGCATCGAGCGCATCCTGCAACCGGCCCCGCCGCATCAAACTGTCGCCAAGCAGCCGCCGCGCGCGTGGCAGGGTCGGCTGCTCGTCCACCAGCAGCGCCAGATCGTTCGCCACGTCATCCAGCAACTGCACGTTTTCGACCAGCGTCTCGTAATGGTCGAGGCTCGGCGCGACCTCGCCATGCGCGCGAAGCGTCCGCGCTAGCGCGAGGCGGCTGGCAAAATCGCCCGGCTCCTCGTCCAGTCGCTGCCGGTAGCTGGCAAAAAGCTCGCTGTCCGGAATGACCGGCTCACGCGCCGGGGCGCTCACTTCCGGTTCCGAAGACAGAGCCGCGTAGGGTGTTGTGGCGGCGCGCTCGGTTTCGCCCGCATCCTCTCCCAGTTCGCTCAGCCAGTCCGGGACTTCTTCGGACGCGATCTCGTCCGGTTCCGCCGCGCTCAGCCAGGCGGGTAGCTGCGCGTCAACCGCGCTTTCGTCCTCGGCTTCGACCAGCCAGTCGGGCATCTCAACCGGCGCTGCCTCGGCCAGCGGCGCTTCAGCCAGTCCGGCGTCTTCCAGCGCCGCCTCGGCGTTGATCCCGTCTTCAAAAAAAGCCGCCAACTCAGCCTCGCTGATGCCGAGCGCGTCCAGCGCCGGTTCGTCCATTTCTCCGCTGTCCGAAGCTTCCTCGGCCTGTTCTTCGAACCAGGCGGCGGCGTCTGCTTCCAGCGCCGCAACATCCTCGGCGGCGTCTGCATCCCGCATCTGCTGCAACCAGGGTGGAATCTCGCCCGGCTCAGCCGGTTCGACATCTTCGATGCTATCCTCTGCATCCTCGACCGCCAGCGCATCGTTAAACACCTGAGCCTGCTTGTGGGCGGTCCGTCGCAGCCAGGCAAGCTCCTGCTCGCCCGTTAACTCGCTCCGAAGCAGCGCCTGCTCGATCTCCTCGTCAGTCATCCCGGCCAGGACGTCTGCTTCCTCGCCCTGTCGCGCGTGGTCGAAGGCTTCAGGTTCGCCAGGCTCATCGTCGGCTCGTAACTCGCGCTCAACAAACGTATCCTCGACGGCGAGCCACATGCCCATATCGCCAGATGGCTCGCCGATCATCTCTGACAACCAGCCCAGTGAGTGGCTGACCGCGTCCAATTCTGGCGCCATCTCCGGCTCGGCTCCGGCGCGCACATCCATTGCGAAGCCTACCGGCTCAGCACGGGGCACCTCGTCCCGGCGCGGCGGCAGGATACCGAACGGTGAGTACTCGGTGTACCCAGGCTCATCGACCACGGTATCCGGAGGCAGTTCAGGAATCTCCAGATCGGCTTCCGTGGTCAGCTCGTCGGGATTCGCGCCCTGGCGCCGCGCCAGCGTTTCGAGCCACTTCATCGGGTCGGCGCCGCCCAGCATCTCCTCCTCGGACCACTCGGCTGCGCTCTGTGCTTCAGCCTCGATATTTGAGCCAAAATCGGTCGCATCAGTGCTGGCAGCGGCGCGCAGATCAGACTCGTCCGGCGCTCCAGCGGGCGCTGCCTCCTCGAAACGCGCCGCTCCTTCTTGTTGAGGCGGGGCAAGTTCGCCCAGCCAGCCTTCTGGCGGCTCCTGAAATGCGACAGCATCCGCCTCCGCCGGAACACTCTCGCCAACCTGTCCAAGGATCGCGTCCAGGTCCAGATCGCCGAACCCGTCCAGGTCAAGGTCCTCGAGCATGTCGAAATCGAACTCCGGCTGGCGGTCATCATCGAGCGGCGGCAAGACAGGAGCGACACGGTCCTGATCGAGCCAGCCCCGGTCAAGCTCGACCGGCTCACCCGCCGCCCGCCCGATCTCCGCCAAAAAATCGGCGTCGGCGCTTTCAGGGCGCGCGGTCAGGCTGTCCAGCCACGTCATCGGATCGGCCAGGTCCGCGTCAGACAATACGTCGTCGGAGGCGTCCTCTTCAAGGTCTGCAATGCCGGTTTCGGAGGGATT
>JADLHR010000005.1 GCA_020848665.1 Anaerolineae bacterium | reverse complement strand
TCAGAGCTCCTGACATAGGGTAGCGCGAATTTGTCCGGTTTTGGCGCGGATCAAGGGGCCGAGGTGGCCGCCGCCGCGGCGCTGTGCCCGGTTGGGGAAGCGGGGAAGGCGAGACCGATGCGCGGTGGCGGGCGCACGGCGAAACGGATGCGCAGCCGAGAACCTGGGAAGATGGTCGCCGTCTGATTGAGGATATCGCACAGAGCCTGTGCGGCGCGCGTTCGATGCGGAGAGCTCAGCGGCGCCAGCGTGATGTGTAGTTCGGTGTCGGACACATGGATGTCGCCGGCGGCGGCGAAGATCTCGTGCAGCAGCGTGCGTCCTTCCTGCTCGGCACGGGCATAGTAAGGGCGCAGCAGCGCCAGAGAATCGCTCTCGGCTTGGTAGGCCACCATCTTGATGATGTCGGTCAAGTGCTTGCGTTCGGTGGCGAGCTTGACCACGGCAGGCTCGCTCAAGTCTCGGATCTCGACGCGCTTGGGAACCGCGTGGCGCTGCTCGATGAGCCTGGCCAAGCGAGCGCGAGCCGCTCGCAGCTTCTTGCCCAGTGCGCCATGGGCGATCTTGAAGCCGCGCATGGTCCGGCGGTGTTGCTCGGTGTTGTCTGCGGCGGCGGCGCCGTATTCTCGTTCGATGCCGGCCAGTTCGCTGCGGGCGCTGCGGATGTCCGTGTCCAGAGCGCGCCGCTCGGGATTGGGAATGGTACGGGTGGGATCGTCCGGTTCGATCCGATAGTCCACCAGCGCATCCAGCAGGAATTCTTCGCGCATGTACTTGAAGAAGTTCTCTTGTCGCCAGCGCTCGAACATGCGCCAGGCGATCTCGATATCGCGCAGGTCCGATCGGTTCGTGATCACCTGAGTCTGATGGCCGGTGTCGCACCAGCGGGTGATCTGGCGCAAGCGCAGCTTCCCCTTCAGGAAGCGCACCGGCTGCTCATGCAGGTCATAGCTCACCCAGTGCCCCGCGAGCTTGGCGCGGCGGCGCACGAACCGCCTCTCGTCGATGCGACGGCCCTTGCCCTTGCGGTAGGTGAGGATGTCGAAGCCCTCCTGGATCATCCGCTGGAACAACTTCGGGCTCCAGCCGCCGCGGTCGAACACGATCGTCACGCGCCGCTCGCCAACCGCGCCGCGCACCTCTGCGAGCAGACGGGGGAACGCTCGGGTCAATGCGGCGTTGACTTCGCCTGTGATCACCAGCAGCGGGTCACCGGCGCTATCGTTGAGCCAGTAGTCGGTGGTGGCGGGCATGGCCAGATGGCGGCGCGCCACATACGCCTGGGAGATGTTGCGTTGGCCGTGATAGGCGCGTACGTGGCCGTCCACGTAGAGGAACCCCATGAGATGTCCGCGCTGATCGACCCGCAGGCGCGCGAGCTCAGCGCCCAACTGCTCGGCCCGCTGGTAGGCGGCAAGCCGGGTGAGCTTGCGCCGCAGGGTCTTCACTTCCGGGGCCCGATCCAGCCCGAGCAGCCTGCCCAAGACGGCCGGGTCTTGCTCCTTGAGCTGCTCGGGACGCCCGATGCGTAGCAGCGCCATGAATAGCAGCGTGAGCAAGCTCGTGCGCAGGCCATAGAAGGCCGGGCCGATTTCACCGTAGAGCTTGCGACTGATCCGGAACAACCCGCTTTCCACCAAGGCCGGCAGGGCGAGCAGCACGCCCACCCCGGGGACCCGCGAGCCGTCTCGGAAGATCGGTGCGGCATCATCGAGCAAGCCCAGATGGGCGAGCTGCCGATCGAGGCTCCGATCGCTTGCGTCGCGATCCAGGCTCATCGGCACCGGCTCGTCCCCGGCGCCGGTGTCATCTGCGTTGCCGGCCCGATCCGCGGCCGGGGGCGGCCCTGGGTGATTCGTACTCGCCTCAGCGGATTCTGCACACGGGATCGGAGAAGGCGAGGGCTCGCTCGCTGGTGCGCTCGGGATCGCGGCCAAGCCGAGCTGCTCGGCTTCGAGGTCCTTCGAAGGCCCCACCAACTTCCTGATCGCCCGCTCGTTCACGCCCAGGCGTTGCGCGATGGCCCGATTGCTCAGCCCCTGCGCCTTCAACCGCTCGATGCTGCGCAGCCGCTTGCCGCGCACACGTCGTCGGCCGCGACGCCAACCCGCTGCTCGTCCCAGCGCGCCCATTCCGCCCTGCGCATAGCGCTCCTGGTAGCGGCGCACCGTACGCTCGGCGCGGGCGAACGTACGCGCAACCTCCGTTTGCTGGGCAAATCCCGACTCGACCAAGAACACCATCGCGTAGGCTTCGGCCACCGCATCCTCGACGCGATAGTGGTGCACCGGCAGTCCCGCCACGACGATGACGCGCTGATCCTCTTCGACCCGCAAGCTGCAGCGCGCATTGATGACCACGCAGTTTGACGGCGCCGCACACGGCAGCGCCAGGGCTAGTTGGGCGCTCATGCCCCATAGCTAAAGCGGACAGGTTTGGATCCGCAACCCCCGGCGAACAATCTTCGCCGTTTCAGCCAATTGGGCTCGCTCGAGCCAAAAAACCGGACAGGTATTGGTCCGCACCCCGCCGCGGACAAAACCCAGCAATTTCAGGGCAAACTACGCGGCTATGTCAGGAGGTCTGA
>JADLHR010000004.1 GCA_020848665.1 Anaerolineae bacterium | reverse complement strand
GGCTCCCGCGTGCCGAGCAGGTTCAGGTTCGGGCCGTGCAGCACCAGAATTTTCATGCGCGCAATTCCTCAAGCACCGCCAGGGCGTCATCTGCTGCGACGTTCTGCTCCACACGCGGACGCCCTACGCCTTCCAGCAGGACGAACGTCGCTGCGCCGTCACGCCATTTCTTGTCGTGCGCCATCGCCGCCCACAACGCGGACGGGTCCAGATCGGTGTAGCGCGTGGGCAGCTCCAGCCCGGCCAGCGCATGCTCGATCTGCGCGCTCAGACCCGGCGCGGCGAGCTTTAACCGCTCGGAGAGCCGCGCCGCGCCTACCAGCCCAACCGCGACGGCTTCGCCGTGCTTCCAGGAGTAGCCGCTGACCTGCTCGATGGCGTGGGCGAAGGTATGCCCCAGGTTGAGGAAGGCGCGCGCGCCTTGCTCGGTGCGGTCCTGGTTGACCAGCGCGATCTTGATCTGCGCCGTGCGCGTGATGATCATCTCGATGTCGTCCGCGCCGCGCTCGGTGAGGTGGCCGAGCAGCGACGGGTCCGCGATCAGCGCCGACTTGACGACCTCCGCCAGTCCGCAGCGCCACTCGACGCGGGGCAGCGTGCGCAGCGTATCCACATCCGCGAAGACTGCCAGCGGGTCCTTGAACGCTCCGGCGAGGTTCTTGCCCTGCGACAGATCAACGCCGACCTTGCCGCCGATACTGGCATCGACCATCGCCAGCAGGCTGGTCGGCGCCTGGACCAGCGCGACGCCGCGCATGAACGTTGCCGCCGCGAAGCCTGCCAGATCGCCGATCACGCCGCCGCCGAGCGCGATCACCAGCCCGGAGCGGTCGATGCCCGCGCCGAGCAGCTCGCCGTAAAGCTGCGCCAGCGTGTCGAGAGTTTTGAACCGCTCGCCTTCCGGCAGCGTGATCAGGCACGCGCCGCGCAGCCGTTCGGTCAGCTCCATGCCGTAGAGCGGGGCGAGGTGCGTGTTGGTGACGACTGCCACGCGCGAGAATCCGCCGCGTGCCACGAAATCCGGCAGCGCGGCGTCCAGCGCGCCCGGTCCGATGATGACCGGATACTCGTACTCTGCGCCGCGTACGGTTAGCTCGTATGCCGGTGCCACAGCCTGACCACCTCCTCCGCGACCGCCTCCGGTGTCTGACCGTCCGTTTCGACCTGGTGCGGCAGCCCGGCGTAGATCGGTGCCCGCGCCGCGAACAGGGCTTCGAGCCGCGCCCGGTCGCCGCCGAACAACGGGCGCTGCCCGGCGTCATCGATGCGCCGCAGGATCGTTTCCAGTTCGGCGCGCAGCCCGATCACCAGCCCGCTCGCCTGAAATGCAGTGCGCGTTTCCGGGTCGAGCAGCGCGCCGCCGCCGGTCGCGATCACGTGCCGCTCCAACTGCGCAGCGCGGGCGCAGGCGTTGCGCTCCAATCGCCGGAACGCGGCTTCGCCCTGCTGCGCGAAGATCGCCGTGACCGGCTGCCCGGCGTCGCGCTCGATCCAGTCGTCGGTATCCACGAACGGCCAGCCGAGCCGAGCCGCGACGATCCGCCCGACGGTTGTTTTGCCCGCGCCCATGAACCCGGCCAGCACGAGGATGCGCGGCGCGCCAGGTTCAGTCATCATAGCCGAACCGCCACGCGACGTTGTCCATTGGCAGCGCCTCGACGCGCGCCTGGCGCAGCGCCGCGAAGCGCGGGCGGATCTCGTCCAGGCTGTCGCCGCCCAGCTTGCGCAGCAGCTCGTCGGCCAGCACGAGCGCGACCATCGCCTCGATCACGACGACGGCGCGCGGCGTGGCGCAAAAATCGCTGCGCTCGTAGACGGTCTGATCCGGCTCGCCAGTCGCCAGATTGATCGTGCTGAGCGGCGTGAGTGTGGTGCTGATCGGCTTCATTGCAGCGCGCACGATCAGCGGCTCGCCGGTCGTCATGCCGCCTTCCAGTCCCCCCGCGCGGTTGGTGGCGCGCACCAGCCGCCCCGCGTCGTCGCGCAGTATCGCATCATGGACCTGCGTCCCGCGTTTGGCGGCGTTCTCGAAGGCCGGGCCGATCTCGACGCCCTTGATGCTCTGCACGCTGCACACTGCCGCCGCCAGCCGGCCGGTCAGGCGGCGGTCGTAGTGGACGTGCGATCCGAGACCCGGTGGCAGCCCCAGCGCGGCGACTTCAATTATGCCGCCGAGCGTGTCGCGGTCAATCTTCACCTGGCGGATGGCGGCCTCGATCCGCGCTGAGGCGTCGGGATCGGGGCAGCGCACAGGCGAGGCTTCCGCCGCTGCGAAGCGCGCCGGGTAATCGGGCGGCTCCGGCAGGTGCGCGGACTCGCCGCCAATAGCTGTGACGTAACCGCCAACCGTGATCCCGAACTCTGCCAGCAGCCGCTTGCCGATCGCGCCGACCGCGACGCGGGCCGCCGTCTCGCGCGCGCTGGACCGCTCCAGCGCCAGTCGCAGATCGCGGTAGCCGTACTTGAGCGCGCCGGTCAGGTCGGCGTGGCCGGGTCGCGGCGTGACCAGCGGCTCGATGTCCTTCTGCGCCCAGTGTTTCCAGTCGCGGTTCTCGATGATCAGGCTGATCGGCCCGCCGGTCGTGCGTCCGGCCATCACGCCGCCGGTGATGCGCGCGTGATCGCGCTCGATCTGCATCCGCCCGCCGCTGCCGTAGCCCTGCTGGCGACGCGCCAGGTCACGGTCGAGGTCGTCGGGGGCGATGGTCAGCCCGGCGGGCATCCCTTCGAGGATGGCGGTCAGCAGCGGGCCATGACTCTCGCCAGCGGTCAGAAATCGCAGCATTGAACGCTCCCTTTATCCGCGCAGCGCAGCGCGCGCGGCGGCGAACATGATATCGACCGGCGGCGGCGTCTCGGTCCAATGCGGCCACGCCAGCGCGCCCTGCCAGACCAGCATCCCCAGCCCGCCGAAGACGCGCAGCCCGGCTTGCTGAAAGCGCCGCATCAGCGCGGTGAGGGGCGGATTATAAACCAGATCGTAGAGTAGGGCGTGATCCGGCAGCGGCACATCGTCCGGCCAGGGTGAGCGGTCCACACCCGGCGACATTCCGAGCGGCGTGCAGTTG
>JADLHR010000003.1 GCA_020848665.1 Anaerolineae bacterium | reverse complement strand
TCTACACGCCGGAAGGCAAGCCACGTGTCAGTATTTTCTATATTGCGCATCTTAACGACGCCGAGCGCATGTTTATTGTGACGCTGCTGCTCGAAAACATGCTGGCCTGGATGCGCACGCTCAGCGGTACGACCAGCCTGCGCTCGATCCTGTATTTTGACGAGGTTTTCGGCTTCTTTCCGCCCTATCCCTACAACCCGCCGAGCAAGGACCCGCTGCTGCGCCTGCTCAAGCAGGCGCGCGCCTTCGGCGTTGGGCTGGTGCTCGCCACGCAGAACCCCGGCGACCTCGACTATAAGGGCCTGTCCAACGCCGGGACGTGGTTTATCGGCAAGCTGCAAACCGAAAACGACAAGAACCGCGTGCTGACCGGGCTGGAGTCGCTACAATCGGCCAGCCACCCATTCGACATCCGCGACATCGACCGGCTGCTGAGCAGCCTCGACCCGCGCGTATTCATCCTGCACAACGTCCACGACAACGGCGGCGCGTTTCCGTTCTACACGCGCTGGGCGATGAGCTACCTGCGCGGTCCGCTGACTCGCCAGCAAATCCGCACGCTGATGGCTGACCAGCGCCATAAGCCGTATTACCAGACCTACGCCCAGCTACAGGCCGCGCGCGGCGCGCCGCCGCTGCCCGACCGCCTGCCGGAAGAATTGCGGCTGGCCGAGACGCCCGTTCCGCCCGGCGCGACGCCTCCCCCGGCGACGCTGCCGGAGATGCCGGAGCCGCAAGCCACTCCGCGCCCGACAACTCTGCCGGACTTCGACGCGCCGCCGGTTCGCCCGGCAGCCAGCGACTGGGACGCAGGCGACCAGCTTCAGCCGATTGCGATCACGCCGCCAGAGCCTCCGCAGGCCACAATCATCCGCCCACCTGCCAGCAGCCTGCCCGATGGCGTCAACAGCACACCGCCGCCGATCGCGTCGTCGATCGCGCAGTATTTCCTGCCGCCCACTCTGACGCTCGATCAGGCGCGCGCGGCGTGGCAGCAGCGGACCGGGCTGGCGGCGACTCTCTCCGGCGGCGCGCGGCTGGTGTACAGTCCGCTCCTGATCACGCAGGCCGACGTGCGCTACACTGATCGCAAGGCGGACGCGGCCTTCGCGCGCACCTACGCTTACCACGTGCCGGACGTGTCCAGGGCCGGTCTGATCCAGTGGGGCGAACATCAGGCGCCGCCGGTCGATCCTGGGCTGCTCAGCCAGGAGCCAGCCGCCGGCGCCGCTTACGCTGACCTGTCACCTGGCCTGACCGACTCCAGGCGGCTGACCGCGCTCAAAGGCGACGTGGTCGATTACATCTATCAGAACGGCAGCGTCGCGCTGCCCTATAATCCCGCGCTGGACTTTTACGGCAGCCCGGAGATGCGCCGCCGCGACTTCCTGGTCCAGGCCCAGGCGCTGGCCCGCCAGCGGCGCGACGAGGCGGTTGATCAGATCACGCGGCGCTACGACGACGCCTTCGACAAGATCGAAGCCAAACTGCGGCGGCTGGTGCGCGGCCTCGACGGCGAGCGCGAGCAGCTTGAGGCGGCTAAGAACGAGGAGATGTTCACCACCGGCGAGGCGCTGCTGAGCCTGCTGCGCGGCCGGACGACCTACACGCTGTCGCGCATCAGCCGCACCAAGCGGTACAAGAGCTATATCACGGAAGACATCTACGAATCCGAGGCGCAGATCAACGAGCTGGAGCACCAGCTTGAGGAAACCGAGCTTGAGCTTCGACGCGCGCTGGACGAGGTGAACGCGCACTGGGGTCAGGCCGCGTCGCTGGTCGAGGAGTATCGCATCACGCCCTACAAGAAGGACATCTACCTCAGCGTCTTTGGCATCGGCTGGCGGCCCAACTGGCTGATCGTCGCCAACGGCCTGCCGACTCTGCTGCCCGCCTGGGGAAGCTGACGCAAAGCCTGGTCCGGCGCGGCTCGCGCCGTGCAGAGGAGGCCGCGCCCTCAACCTGGCTGGCAGGGGTCGATCCTATAAGCGCAGCGGGGCCAGGGGGTGGCCTCGCTGCGCTTTATCTGGTCGTGTCCGGGTCTACCCGCCGACAGGCACCAGCGTTTGCAGCCAGCCGCCCGCTTCGGGCACGCCATCAACCACCCAGCCGGAGCGCCCATCGCCGGTTTCGATGCGCCACCAGGTGTACTCACCACCGCTGAGCGGCCCCTCGCGCACCGTCACGAGCGACCCGTTGGACAATTGGAACAGCACAGCGTAGGCCGTGCCGGGGCCGCTGCGCACGCGCAGAAAGTCACCCTCGGTCGTGTTGATCAGGGCCATGCCGCCGATCGCCAGTCCGAATGGGGCGCTGGCCGTCGGCGTCATCACCGGCGGCGCGCCGAGCAGGGCAAACGGCCCGAACGGCGGCAAGCCGTCTCCACCGGTCAGCGGGCTGACCCACACCACGCGCCAGACCTCGCCCAGCGCCCCGCTCCAGGCGTCATGTGTCTCGACGGTGCCATCCGGCAAGAAGCGCCCATAGCGCACCATCGGCGGGGAGACTCCAAACTCGCCATCCGAGAAGCTGACATAGCCATCCGGTGTGCCCCAGAGCTGGTACACCTCATCGGCAATCGGCAGCGCCCGGTAGGTCCCGTCGCGCTCGATCACGGTCCAGTCCGGCGGGCCGGGCGGGATGTAGCGGTACGCGGCCAGGCGCCGCCCGCCGTCAATAAACGTGGGCGATCCGAGCACCGCCGCCCCAGCCTGGAAAACGACAAACGGCTCACTGCCCGGCGCGGCATACATGACCACGTTATAGAGGTAGCCTGGCCCTTCGAGCACACCCTTCGGCAGCCAGTCGAACTCGTCCAGGTAGGCCACCTCGCCGCTGGCAGCCAACTGGTCATACCCGCCTTTGCCGTGCAGCCCCTCGACGCGCACGCTGCCATCGGCCAGCCGCCAGACCAGGCTGTGATACTCCGGCGCGCCTTCTGTGCCGTACCAGATGGGCTTGAACGCAATTTCGCCCGGTGTGGTAGCCGTCTGCGGCTCGAACCGGACAACCGCCGGGATCGTGCCGCTGATGTCCAGCCCCAGCGCGGCGATCTGCGGGTCGCGGGCGGTCAGGCGGTAGATCGCGGCGCCAGTCTCCGCGTGGATCACCAGCAGCTCCCACTCGGGGCGCGGATCGGCGGGGTCAGGATAATGGTTGAACAGGCCGACCGCAAGCTGCGATCCATCCTCGCTGAAACTACCCGGTTCCAGCCAGCAGCCTTCAACCGGGCCGGGCGCCTCGTACATGGCGCGATAGAGCGCGTAGTAAATATCGTAGACGCGCACGCTTGTCACACCGGACAGATCGGTCAGGCAGGCAGCCATGCGATCGCCGTTGGGCGAAAAGGCGAGCGCGTAGGGCGGGTCCGCCACGCCGAGCGGCAGTGGAAACGAGTACGTCTCCGGCGCGAGGCCGTCCGGGAAGACACGCGCCAGCACGCCCGTCGCGCCGTTATAGAGCCAGACGGACCAGCCGCCGCCCGCGCGCGCCCGCTCAGCGCCGCCGGAAAACGGCAGCAGCGCAGCGACAAGACTCAGCAAAATCGCCAGCGCAGCGCGAGAAAGTTGCAGCTTCATCTTTCCCCCTTTTTCAGCGGGGCGGCGCTGTGAACACCGCCCCGGCAATTGACAGGCGCAAGACGCGCTTACTCGCTAAAGAACGCGCTGGTCCACGCCGGACGCGGCGGCAGATCGCCGCTGGCGACCTGCGCGCGCCATTCGCCATCCGTCATGCGATCGTTGATGTCGTGCAGGAACTCGTAGTAGCTGAACACGCCGCCGCGCGTCAACTGCAACGAGCCGTCCGGCAGCGTCACGACAACGTAGATATAGTCCACCTCGCCGACGGCTTCTTGCAGCGCGGTTCCGACGCTTGGATTGCTGGCGACATCCGTCACCAGCGCGACCGGGTCCGGCTCACCTTCACCCTGCCAGAGCGTGTAGAGCAGCACGTACAGATCATTGTGGAAGCCCAGGATCATCCAGAAGTCGTCTTCGGAGAGCGGCTCGCCAGCCAGCTCCTTACGCGCGATCTCCGCCAGCCGGGCCGATTGCGCGCCGAATGTGCGCAGTGCGTCGAGCGTCGTCAGAACCGTGTCCTCGAAATGCTCGCCCGCCGGTACGGAAAAGCCCTGCGCTTCCAGGCCCTGGTACGTTATCGCCGCCACGACCGCGATCCGCGCGAAGACCAGCGGATTCGGCTCGACATAGCCAAAGCTGGTCAGCGGCAGGCCACCGCCACCGAAACCGGTCGGCTGCTTGACGTAGAGCACCGTGTCGTGTTTTAACTCGGTCCAGCTTGCCAGGCCGGTTTGCAGGTCCTTGCGCAGCCAGGCATCGGTCTGCATCAGCGGCGGGTACGGGTTAGCGCCGGTGCGATCCCACAGCGGGCGCAGCGTCCACAGCCACGCGCCGTAGGTGTTCTCTCGCCAGTTATCCTGGCTGAGCGCATCGATCTGCGCCGCAAGCGACAGAATCTGCGCGTCGTAGTTGAGAAAGTCCCCCGCTCCGGCGTCGATTGCCAAGTTGTAGGCCGTCTCCGAGCCGAGCGCCGCCGCGACATCCAGCCCCAGCGGGAGCAGGCGCGGCATCTCGCGCGTGCCAACATACGGATACATCACCTGCTGCATGATGTAGCCATCGAAGGTAAAACGCTGGCCCATGAACCGGAAGCCGCGTGTGTCCTCCTCCAACTCCTCGGCGGTCGTGTCGTCCGGCACGATCAGCCCGTTGACACGCGGACCGGGCAGCGACACCAGCGACGCCTGGAACGCTTCCATCCGGCCAGCGTCGGCCAGCGCGTCGAGCGGCAGCCCCGCGCCGAAGCTCGCCTCGGCCAGCGGCAGGTACTCGCGCGGGCCGGGGTCGTCCGAAGGGCCGATCAAAAAGCTAAGGGTGTCGTGCAGCGCGTTCCAGCCTGCCAGCGCGCCCGGTGCGTTATTCAGCGCGCGCAGCAGCATCAGCGCGACGCGAAGCTGCTGTGGATCGTTCTCCAGGAAGGTGATCCGGCTGAGCCACATCGTTCCCCGGAAGTAACGCTCCAGCGCCTCATCCCCGGCGTAGTGGCCGCGTGGGCGGTACTGGCTGAAATCTTCCCGGTAGCCGGAAAGGAAGGGGATTTCGACCTGCCCCTCACCGGCGAGCGCCAGCGCCGCGACCGACTGCGCCTCGGCGGCCAGCTCTGGCCCGACGATTGCCGCCGCTTCGCCCGGCGCGTACAGTTCCAGCCCGACCGCCAGATAAAGCTCGGCTGCGCGCGCGGCGCCTTCGAGCGGTGTGCCCGCCGCCTCAGTGGCCTGCGCGTGCGCCGCTTGCAGCGTGGGCAGCAGCACCGTATGCCCGGTCAGGTCCACGAAACGCTGCTTTTCCAGGTCGGTCAGCAGGTTGTCGAAGATGAAGTGCAGCGCGTGGAGCATGGCGTCGGTCGTGACGAAGTAGGCGTGCCCGATGCCCGCTGGCTCGTCGCTCTGCCAGTCATAATCGAGCGGGACGGTCCACCAGTTTTCCGTCTCGGCGTAGGCTTCGTGGAACTGCTTCAGCCCGGCCGGGACAACGACAAACCCGTTCTGCGCCAGCAGCGCCAGTTGCGCGGCGTTCAGCCCGGCATCGTCCACGAACTGTACCGCATTCAGATCGACCGGCAGCGCAGGCAGGTCGCCCTGATAGCTGGGCGGCAGTTGCAGCGCCAGCGGATCGGGCGCGTCCTTGAGCCACGAGTCCGCAACGAGCGCGGCCCAATCCCAGGCGGTGAACGGCCCACCAGTCGTCAGCGGCGGCGGCCCGGCTTCATGCGACGGGGTCGGCCACGCGCCCGGCACCGGCTCGACAAAGTAGACGCCGTCCGCGCCCTCGGCGGCGACGCCCGCAATGTCAGGCGTTTTGATGTGCCACCAATACAGCCCATCGGCGCACACCGGCCCCTCTACCACGTCGAACTCCGCCCCCTCGACCAGCCGCCCGATCACCGGGCTGGAGCGCGAGGCCGAGCCGCGCACATTGAGCGGCTGCCCATCGGTGAAGCTGACCGCGCCCCGCTCGCCGGGCACCAGGCGCGGCGGCGGCGCGCTTTCGCAGCCAGCCTGCGCGCTCGCTGAGCGTAATCCGGCCCATCCCGGCGCCAGCAGACTTGCCACCAGCGCCAACAGCACCAACGTGATCCACAAACGCGATGCTCTCATCGTTTTGTTCTCCGCCCCTCAAAGGCTCAATATGCCGCTTTTATTCTAGCACCAATCATTCGAGCCACCTGGCGTCCGGCTGCACGCGATCCATGCGGGAAATCAGCGGTTAGCGAAAGCCGAAAGCCAGGCGTGTACCCCGCCGGTGAATATCTCCCTCACGCTTCGCTGTTCTTGCTAACCGCCAATCGCTAACCGCTAATCGCTTCTTTTCGCTATAATGCCCGCCATGAGCGACTCGTCTTCTTTCCCCGTCCGCCGTCTGCTTGGGTTCCGCCTGCGTACCTGGGCCATGCTGATTGCACTCATCGCGCTGGGCGGGGGCGCGCTGGCGCTCGACCTGGCGTTCGAGGGTCGCGTCTACCAGGCGCTCTGGGAGCTGACCGGCGAGACCGACCCCGGCGGGCAGATCGTCGGCTTCGGGCAATACCTCGCACGCTGGACGCGCGTCCAGCCGCGAACGGAGCCATTTGCGCCAGTCGCGCACAACGTCGTCAACCCCTTTGGCGTCAACACCTTCCTGGAACAGGAAGTCGAGCTGAGCAAGCGTGAGCAGCAGATGCGCCTGATCGCCGAGGCGGGCTTCGGCTGGATTCGCCAGCAGTTCCCCTGGGAAGACATCGAGATCGACGGCAAGGGTGACTTCACCGACCGCCGCCACGACCGTGACGGCGACGGTCAGCCGGACGCGATCAGCGCCTGGGAGAAGTACGACACGATCGTCGATCTGGCCGAGAGGTATGGCGTGCGGATCATCGCGCGGCTGAGCGCTCCGCCCGATTGGGCGCAGTCGCCCGACGTGCCGGGCGATTTCGCGCCGCCCGCCGACATGCAGGATTTCGTCGATTACGCGGCGGCGGTGGCCGGGCGCTACCAGAGCCGGATCACGCATTATCAGGTCTGGAACGAGCCGAACCTTTACCCGGAATGGGGCGAGCAGACCGTCAGCGCCGAGGCGTACACCGAGATGTTGTGCCGCACCTACGCCGCGCTGAAAGCGGTCGATCCGCAGATCGTCGTGATCAGCGGCGCGCTGGGGCCGACCATCGACCTCAGCGGGCGCAACGCCTATGACCTGCTCTATTTGCAGCGCATGTACCAGGCCGGGGCGGGCGACTGTTTCGACGTGCTGAGTGTGCAGGGGTATGGGCTATGGAGCGGCCCGACTGATCGGCGCCTGCGCCAGACCACGATCAATTTTCCGCGCGTGCTCTGGGTGCGCGATATGATGATCGCCAACGGTGACGCGGACAAGCCGATCTGGATCAGCGAAGCGGGCTGGAACCCGGTTCCCGATGACCCTGCAATCACAGATGGGGAGCGGTACGGGCGCGTGACGATGGACGAGGCTGCCACCTGGGCGCCGCTGGCCTACGCCCGCGCCATCGAGGAATGGCCCTGGATCGGCGTGATCAGCTACTGGTACTTCAAGCGCGCCGACGACTCCGAGCGCGGCGCAAGCTGGTACTATTTTCGCATGGTCGAGCCGGACTTTACGCTCACGCCGGTCTACGAAGCGCTTAAGGCGTACATCACCGGCACGCAGCCGAAGACGCTCGGCGCGGGACGGCACAGCACGCGCATCCACGCGGTGTTCGCGGCCACCAAGCTGGGCGAGGCGCGGACCTTCCGCCTCCAGGGCACCGG
>JADLHR010000002.1 GCA_020848665.1 Anaerolineae bacterium | reverse complement strand
GCCGTGTTGGTCGGCGTATCGGTTGGCGTCTGTGTACCGGTCAGCGTTACGGTTGGCGTCGGCGTCTCGGTCGGAACCGCCGTGTTGGTCGGCGTGTCGGTTGGTGTCTGCGTGCCGGTCAGCGTTACGGTTGGCGTGGCCGTATCAGTCGGCGTCGCGGTCGGCGTGCTGGTCAGTGTTGGCAGCGGTGTGACCGATGGCGCCAGCGTGAATGTCGGCAGCGGCGTCCAGGTGACGCTCGGCGTATGGGTTGGCGTCGGCGGGATGGCGCCAATGGGCACGTACTGGCAGACGCCGAGCAGTGTCGTGAACTGCGCGTCTACCCAGCCAAACGTGCCAGCGATGGCGATCTGCCACCAGCGCAGGCCCGGATCGCGCGCCACGACGAAGAACTCCTGCCCGGCTGACAGAATGGTCATACGTGTGTAGTTGGTGCCAGGGCCACTGTAGACCGGCAGCCCGTTGGTGGTGATCCGCACGCGGCAGGGTTCCGGCGTGAAGGTCGGCGTCGCTGTGCCCGGAACCGGCGTTGGCGGGATCGGCGTTGGCGTTGGCGGCAGTGGCGTGTTCGTTGGCGGCACCGTCGGCGGCGTCACGTTAGGACGCAGCGTCGGCGTAGGCGGGGGCAGGGCGATCCCGATCATGGCGCAGTCGCCCAGTTGGTTGACGTAGTACGCGCTTACCCAGCCGATGCGTCCATTGTAGAAGATCTGCCACCAGGAATCGGGGTAAATCTGGCGCCCGACCACGCCCAGCTCCTGCCCGATTGTCACACGATCGATCGTGTCGTAGACCAGGCTGGGGCCGGAGCGCACGTTCAGCGCGCCGACCGCGATCTGCACGCGGCAGACGCGGTTCTGGGACGGGTTGGGCGGCGTGGGCGTCATAAAGGCAAACGTTGGCGCGGCGGTCTGCGTGATCTCCGAGGCCCGCGCGCGGACGTTAAGCGTCAGCGTTGCGCTTTCTCCGCGCACGCTCCCGCGCCAGGGGATGACTTCGATCTGCTGCTGGCCGACAACCGTAGGGCGCCAGCGCAACAGCACCTCAAATTCCTTCTCGCCCTGCTCGATTTCGGGAGAAGCCTGCGAGGCGACGACAAAGCCGTTGACCGTCAGCTCGACGCGCGTTACCCCTTCGGCGTCCCGCGCAACGGCGTAGACCAGCACGTCGGTGTCGCGCAAGACTTGCGCGCTGTCATCCGGGGCCTGAACCTCGACTGATGGCAGCCCGCTCCCGGCGATGGGCGTCCCTTGCTCATCATCTTCGTCACCGCCGGAGAGGTTACAGGCGATAGCTGCTAGCACCAGCATCAAACCGGCGAGCAGCGCCAGCCATACCCCGCGACGGTCGCGCTCACGGCGTACCATGCGTCCTCCTAACAGGCAGAATCCCCCACGTCAAGCCGCTCCAGCGGATTCGCTCTCTATCGAATGTATTACAGTTCGCGCCACACTCCAAACTCCGCGTCGTCAAATCGGGGGGAGCGTGCGCCAAACGGTGGGCTGCCGTCATGCTGGTGCGCGACGTAGCGCCTGGTTTATCCCAGTATAAGCCCATTCTGCCTGCTGTTGCTGCGAACGACAGTCAGGAGCAGGCGCAGTTCTGCGCTCAAGTTGCCGATCGTCCGGCAGTTCGCCAGAATCAAAGGGGATGACCGCTCTGTTCCACCCGCGAAGATACGACTAATTTACACGGAGGCTCCCATGAAAATCGGCATCGTCGGGAGTGGGCTGGTCGGCTCGACTGCCGCCTACGCGCTTGTCATGCGCGGCGTTGGCCGCCAGATCGTGCTGATCGACCGCAATCGGCAGCGCGCCCAGGCCGAGGCGGATGATATTCTGCACGCGGTCCCGTTCGCGCAGCCGCTCCAGGTGCGCGCCGGGGAGTATGAGGATCTGGCGCAGGCGGCGGTCGTGATCATCACCGCTGGCGTCAGCCAGAAGCCGGGCGAGACGCGCCTTCAACTGCTGGAACGTAACGCCGCCGTGTTCCGCGATGTCGTCCCGCAAGTGCTCCACTACGCGCCCGACGCTGTGCTAGTGGTAGCAACGAACCCGGTAGACATTATGACTCATTTCACCGCGCGCTATGCGGCGGAGTACAGCGTACCGAGCAGCCGGGTGATCGGGACGGGCACCACGCTCGACACGGCGCGGTTTCGCGCGCTGCTGAGCCGCCAGCTTGGCGTCGATGCGCATCATGTGCACGCCTACGTGCTGGGTGAGCATGGCGACTCGGAGGTGCTCGCCTGGTCGGAAATTGGCATCGGTGGCATCCCCCTGGAGGAGTTCTGTGTCGCGGATACGCAGCAGATTGACGAGGCGGCGCGCGAGCAGATTGATCAGGCGGTCCGGCGGGCGGCGTATCATATCATCGAGGGCAAGGGAGCGACCTATTACGGCATCGGCGCCGCGATCGCGCAGATCGTCAACGTGATCGTGCGCGATCAGCGCGCGATCCTGACTGTCTGTACGCCGATGGAGGAGGTCGTTGGCGTGCGCGATGTGACGGTCGCTCTGCCGAACCTGGTTGGCGGTCAGGGGGTGCTGTCCACGTGTCTGTTCCCGCTCAGTCCGGAAGAAACCGGCAAGCTGCGGGCAAGCGCGCAGGTTGTGCGCGACGCGATCAGCGCGCTGGAAACAGCATCCTGATCCTGGCGGCTGTCCCTTGACACCCTCTGACAACGCCTGACACGCAGCGATCGCTGTCTGATCTGGTGCCATTCGGTAGCGGAATTTGCCGCTGACTGTTAGTGGTCAGTTCAGGTGCATTCGAGGTATTCTGGTGGGCAGCGTATCAGGCAAGAAATGCCTTTTTAACTGCGTTTCCAGGATTGCCTTTTGGAGAGGTGAGGAACGTGAAGAAGTCCACGCAGAAAGGGAGCCGGAGCGTCCAGAATCTATGGGGGCTGAAGCCAGGTAAGGCATCCGCGTCGCCCAGCGCCGCCGCGCGCCGTGCGCGTAAGCAGCCGCCCCGTGGGTTTGGCGCGCGAACTACGGCCGGGCAGAAAGATAATAGCGTGCTATCGAGGATTTTGCGGGCGCTGAAGCTGAAAAAATAACCAGCCAGCCTGAAGCGGCTCGTTGGTAAACACAGAACAGCCCTGCGAATCGAGGGCTGTTTGATTCTGGATCATGAGATTTCGCGTAGTCAGTAAAATTAGGACGTTGTCCCATTGATAAAAACAGGCAGGTGCCCCAACGCAACGATCTCACGCCAATGATCTGAGTCGCCTTCGGTGAAGATCGCGGCCTGCGCTACGACATTGCCGCCGAGTTGGTCCATCATTTCCTGCATGGCGAACAAGGTGCTGCCGGTGCTGATCACGTCGTCGATCAGCACCACACGCCGATCGGTGATCAGACTGGTGTAGCGGCCATCCAGATACAGCGTCTGTGAGGCGGCGGAGGTGATGGAGCGCGTGCTGACTGAGATCGGGTTGATCATGTACGGCTTCTGCGTCTTGCGCAGAGTGACATAATCGCAGCCCAGCTCGATTGCCAACCCATAGGCGAGGGGGATCGCTTTTGCCTCAGGCGTGACCAGCACTTCCGGTTGGAAGGGCGACAGTTTGCGGGCCAGCGCGCGGACCGCTGCCTGAGTGAACTCGGCGTCCACCAGGCAATCGAGGAAGGCGATGCGGATACCGGGAGCGACTTCGAGTAAAGGCAGGTTGCGGACGACTCCTTCGACCTCGACGCGGTGAGTCTCGAGCGGTTGAGACATGTGCTCCTCCTGACGCCGCCACGGCGGCTTCGCCTGGGCTTAAGCTGTGCGCACAAGAAAACAGCCCCTGGAAGCGATGCATACCAAAGGCCGTTGTTATTCCTGTGTCGGGGCGCCCGGATTTGAACCGGGGGCCTCTTGCACCCCATGCAAGCGCGCTAGCCAAGCTGCGCCACGCCCCGTTGACAGCGCAATACTACCTTAGAACGCGGCGGCGGTCAAGGTCGTTTCTGCTCTGGTTTGGAGCTTAATAGCTGTAGAGGAATCGTGTCGCGCGCAGGGTAGGGCGCTTATTGCGGGGGGGCAAAGGGAAGACGTGCGGAGGGGGTGGTTGGCGACGGCCGACTCTCCCAGGGGGCTACCCCCCGAGTACCATAGGCGCGGGTGGGCTTAACGACCGGGTTCGAGAAGG
>JADLHR010000001.1 GCA_020848665.1 Anaerolineae bacterium | reverse complement strand
CGCGCGCCAGGTCAAGTAGAATACCGGATGTACGACGCACCGCTTGGCGCTGACAGCGCGCGGCGTCCGGCGAAGAGTGTTACGGCCTGGCCCTGGCAACCCCGGTTATCCATACTCTGCCGCTCACCTGTCCGCGCTGCGCCGGCTGCCTTTGAGCAGACTGCATTCGAGTATCCTGCGCCTTCTGACGCAACACGGAGGAAGGAACGATGCAACCCACCGCGTATGAAAATATCCTGGTCGAGTTTCCGGCGGCGCGAGTAGGCCTCGTGCGGCTCAATCGCCCGCGCGCGTACAACGCTCTCAACGGCCCGCTGATGCAAGAGCTGATGGACGCGCTGACAGCGCTCGACAGTGACGACGAGATCGGCTGCCTGGTGCTGACTGGCAGCGACAAGGCCTTCGCCGCCGGGGCGGACATCGCCGAGATGGCCGAGGCGACGCCGGTCGAGCTGGCGCAGATGAACTTCATCCATCGCTGGGAGCGGCTGCGCGAAATCAAGAAGCCGGTGATCGCGGCGGTCAGCGGCTACGCGCTTGGCGGCGGGTGCGAGCTGGCGCTGGCCTGCGATATGATCATCGCCTCCGAGACGGCAGTCTTCGGCCAGCCGGAGATCAACCTGGGCGTGATTCCAGGCGCGGGTGGGACCCAGCGCCTGACGCGCGCGCTGGGCAAGGCGCTCGCGATGGAAATGGTGCTGAATGACCGCCGCCTGAGCGCCGGTGAAGCCGTGCAGTTCGGACTGGTCAACCGGGTCGCACCGGTCGAGTCGTACTTGCAGGAAGCGATCGACCTTGCGGCAGCGATCGCCGCCCGTGCGCCGGTCGCCGTGCGCGCCGCGAAGGATGCCATCAATATGGCGTTCGAGACCTCGCTGGCGGCGGGGCTGGCCTACGAGCGCAATCACTTCTACGCGCTGTTCTCGACCGAGGACCAGAAGGAAGGCATGGCCGCCTTCCTCGGCAAACGCTCGCCCGCCTGGACCGGGCGCTGAGGGACTCCGCGCCAGTGAGCGCCCGCCCCTTCACAACGGTCACCGTGCTGGTGACCGCGAATCTGCGCGGAGCGGTCGAGACGCTGCCCCGGCTCGCCACGCTAATCCTGCGCGAGCGGCGGGCCGCGACCGGCCTGACGCTGCTGCTCGACCTGGGCGACACCTGCTCGGCGGAATCATGGCTGTGCCGCGTAACGCAAGGGCGCGCGCCGTTCCTGCTGCTGGACGCGATCGGCTACGACGCGGCCTTCATCGGCGGCGAGGATATTCCTGTGCCACCGGACGCCTTTCGCCGCCTGCGTGACCGCGTCGTCATGCCGCTCTTTCTATGGCACCGCACCTCTGAGCTGACGCGGCGCGAGCAGCTTTTCGCCTTCGCGGCCGGACGCGCCGCGCCGCCGCCGGGTACACCTGCTTTCCGAATCACACGCGACGCGGCTCTGCTCGCCACCGAAGAAGCGGGTACAATTGTCCTCGGCGATGTCCCGGCCGGGCACCTGCGCCGGGTAGATATCTGCTGGCCGGAATGGACAATCACGGACGCGCGCACGATCCCGCTCGAGGCAACCGAGCCACCGGAGCCGACGATCGCCGCAGTGCTCGACCTTGTGACCGAAGAAGCGCAGTTCTACGCGCAGCAGGGGGAATGGCATGAACCAGGCTGAACTGGTCCGCAGGCTCGACGAGTATTTCGAGGTCAAGCGCTTCGACGAACGCGAGCAGTGGCGCGCCAAAATCCCGCCCAGTGACCTCCCGGCCTATGGCCTCTACGCCGCGCCAGAATTCATCGAAGGCTCGTGGAACGGGCTGATGCTCGACCACGCGATCGACGTCGATCGTGTCTACCTGGTCGTGTTTCCCGGCCAGGCCGTCCTGGACACGATTCTGGCGCTGGAGCTGGAGCGCGAGTCGCTCGGCGCGCTGATCTTCGCGCACCACCCGCTTGACTTCGCGGAGAACGGCGCGGGCTTCACTGGCATGACTGAGACACAGTTCGAGGACCTGCGCGAGCACAACATCAGCTTCTACGTCTGCCACCAGCCGCTCGATTGCCACCGCGAGACGAGCACGGTGCTGGCTCTCGCCAAAGTTCTGAAGCTGCGCGAGGTTGAGGTTTTTAACGACGCCAGCGGCATCCCTGAAGGCGCGCATGGTCGCGTGACGGACAGCGGCTTCGGGCCGTTTGGAGAATTGTTGGCCGAAGTCACCGACCTGCCCTACCTGCGCTATCAGCAGGTGCGCTTCAACGGGCAGCCGGTCGAGCACATCGCGTTGATTCCGGGCGGCGGCTGCGAGCCGGAGCAGCTGCTCCGCGTCCGTGACCTGGGCTGCGATACCTATGTGACCGGGCACTGGTGGCTGACCGGCGACTATCCCTACGCCGCCGCGCACCGCGAGCGAATGCGCGCGCTGGTGCCAACCCTGCCGATGAACCTGCTCGGCGCGTCGCACTACGCCAGCGAGATGGTGGTGATGCGCGATCATCTGCCAGGGTGGTTCCGCAACGCCGGGATAGAAGCGCGCTTCGTCAGGCAGCCGGACCCCTGGCGTTAGAGGCTGTTATGCACTTCGTGGTCTGGTTTCCAGGCCATCCCCCCCATCCTTCCGACCTGCGGTCGGCTTTCCTTCCCCCAGAACGAGGGAAGGAAAAAAAGCCGAATGGACTCCCCTTCCCTCATTTTGGGGGCAAGGGGCCGGGGGATGGGGGGCTTTACCCGGCACAAGTGCATAACACGCTCTAGGCTGCGAAACGACTAGGGGCTGAGTAGCGCCCGGCCATCCAGCTCGACGACTGTCAGAAATCCGGCGCCGAAGCGCACTGTCTCATCCGGCTCGACACGCAGCCAGCGCGCGGAAGCGCCGCCGCCGTCGCGCCCACCGGTGTATAGCGAGAACTCCGCCAGCAGGCGCCCATCACGCGCGTCAAAGCTGAGCAGATGCCCGCCCGCCGTCAAAACGTGAACCAGCGCGCCGCCGCCCATTCCAAGCCGAGGGGCGCGCAATTCCTCGCCCGGCAGAAAGCCAATCCACCGCAACTCGCCCGACGGGTCCACCGCGTAGAGCGAGCGTCCTTCCCCCGGATACAGATAGACGACGCCATCTGCCGCCGTGACCGCGTGCGCGCTGGCCGTGACCGCGCGCGGCAGCCGGATCACCGGTTCGAGCGCCAGCGCGGGATCGAGCGCCAGCAGCATCTCGCCCTGCAAGACGACAAATGAATTGTCCAGACCACCGAACACGAGCGGCGCCGGTTCGAGGCGGGTATCGAGCAGCAGCCGCCCGTCGCGGTCGATAATCCGCAGCTCGCCGTTCGCGCCCGTGAAGGCGAAGCGATCGCCGCTCTGCGCCCATTGAACCAGCCGCCCAGACAGCGGGCCAACGCTCCACAGCGGCGTGCCGTCCAGCGCGTAGGCCGCTATGGTATCACGATCAAGCACGACCACCAGGCGGTCGTCGCTCAGCAGCGCGCCAGAGGCGGCGCGTCCCGCCAGCGGCCACAGGCTGCTTACCGCGCCGTTGTTGATGATCAGCGCCTGGTTCTCGGATGTGACGGCCAGCGCCCGTCCATCGGGCAGCGCCAGCAAATCGATCGCGCTGCCGACGGTGTCGAAGCGCCACAGCGGCACGCCACTCGCGCTGATGCCTTCGAGGTAGCGGCTGTGCGCCACAACATACTGGCCGGACGGCAGCAGCACTGGCGGTACGCTGGGACGCTCAGTCAGCGAGGCGTGGCCCCGGTAGGCAGGGTGTACCCACACGCGCGCCAGGTACGCAAAATCAATCGGGTGCAGCCAGCCAAGCTCAAGCGGGTTGGTCGCGGTGTAGCCTGGCCCCCCTTCATGACGATAGCGGGTGCGGACTTCGAAATGCAGATGCGGCGCGCTAAGGGACGGATCGCCCACCGCGCCGACGATGTCGCCCAGCTCGACGCACGAGTTCATCGGCGGAAAGCGGTAGCCGTTCAACTCCTCCATGTGCCCATAGAGCGTATTGATCAGCGTGCCGTCCGGGAAGGTGTGCTGAAGGACGACGACGCCCTTCTCGGTGTCCCACCCCTCGACATCGCTGTAGGTCACGCGCCCGCGCGCCGCCGCCATCACCGGCTCGCCATATCGCCAGAACGCCACGTCCAGCCCGGTGTGCATCCCGCCCCAACGCGAGCGGTAAATCCCAAAATCGCTGCGCGTCAGGTCGATCTCCGGAAAGGGGAATGCGAAGGCATCGACCACGCCACACGGCGCATGCACCGCCTGCGAGGGGCGGATCGCGTGGGCAGACGGCCCGGAAATCAGGGGAACGGCCAGACAGAACAGCGCCAGGAGACAAAGTGCAAAAACGCGGACTTCTACCAGAAACAATCGTTTCATGCTCACGTGGAACGACTCACCAAACATTCACCCACTGTGCAGGCCGCGATTGTACTGATCCGCCGGCGGTTGCGCTAAAAAATGCTGCGCTGCGCCGAAAAAAGAGGGGCAGCCCCGTGGCCCGCCCCTGGTACACATACGCAGGCCAGCCAGCGGCTATCCCTTCAGACCGGTGGTCGCGATCCCTTCGGTAAACTGGCGCTGCGCAAACAGGTACAGAACCAGCACCGGCACGAGGGTGATCACTGACCCGGCCATCAGCAGGTTCAGATCAGACCCCGCCTCGGTCTTGAACGCGTACAGGCCGTAGGAGATGGGCCGCCAGTTGTCGGTAAACGTCACCAGGATCGGCCATTCCAGCGCGTTCCACGTCCCGATGAAGGTAAACAAAATGGTCGTGATCAGCGCCGCGCGCGAAATGGGCAGGACAATCAGGAACAGGTAGCGCAGGTGCCCCGCCCCGTCGATCCGCGCCGCGTCCCACAGGTCTTCAGGAATCTGCATGAAGAACTGGCGCAGCAGGAAGATGCTGAACGTGCTGGCGAGAAACGGCACGACCAGCGCGGGCCAGTTGTCCATCCAGGGCCAGACAATCGGGCCATCGACCGTCAGCGCGTCGCCGAGGCCCAGGAAGTTCTCCAATCCCAGGGCGTCTACCACGTCATACAGCGGCTCCGCGACTGCGCGCCGGGCGTCGGTCAGGCCCCAGGTATCCTGTTTGGCCGGAAAATCCTGCGTAAAGAAATTGTGGAACTCGGTGACAGTCTTGCGATTCGGGATCAAAACGACCATTGTTGGGATGAAGATCGTGGCGAGGAACAGGCTGAACAGCAGGTTGCGTCCCGGAAACTCAATCCGCGCGAAAGCGTAGGCCGCCAGCACCGAGGTGATCGTCTGCCCGATGATCGTCAGCGCGGCGATCTGTACGCTGTTGAAGAAGTATTCCGAGAAGTTCGACTCGTCCCAGGCCTCGATGTAATGCGCCAGACCGCCGACCACGACATACCGCTTGTCAAACGGCCAGACGTTCTTCAGACCGGGAATTTCATTTTTGATCCGCAGCTCAGCGTAGCCATACCGCTGGGTGCGCAGGTATTGGTCAACCGTCAACTGGCGCTGCCGGTTGCTGCTCTCGATCTGGCCGCGCACGCCCTGCAAATAGCTCGGAAACTCGCCTGAATCGAGCAGGTCCTGCAAGGTGCGGTTCAGCTCGGTCTCGGTCACTTCGCTGACGCTCAGAATGTTGCTGGTCGGAAACGCGCGCCCACGCGTGATGTCGCCCACGCTTTGCAGCGACGTGCTGACCATCCAGAAAAAGGGCAGCACGAAAATCAGCGCGCCGACTGTCAGCAGCACGTAGACGAAGATGCGGAACGGCTTGATCACGATCGGCTGGCGGCCGGGGGTCGCGGTTCGGGCGGTGTCGCGCACCTCGCCGGACTGCGCCCGCGCGCTGGGGGTCGTTGTGCTAGCCATAGAAGACCTGCTCCCTTGCCAGCCGGTTCTGGACCAGCGTTAACACCAGAATCACCGCGAACAGCACAAAAGCCAGCGCCGCAGCGTACCCCGGATCGTTAGCAGCGTAAAGCTGCTGGAAGATATGCACGCTCATCGTATCGATCTCTTTGCCAGCGGCCTGGTCGCGCAGCACGTAAATATGCGTGAAAGCTTTGAACGTGCCGATGATGGAGAGCATCGAGAGGAAGAACGTTGTCGGCGAGAGCAGCGGCAGCGTGATGTTGCGAAAGCGTGACCACCGCCCCGCCCCGTCCACCTCGGCGGCTTCGTACAGCTCGCCGGGAATCGCGCCTAACCCCGCCAGGAAGATCACCGCGTTGTATCCGGCGAAAACCCAGATGTTGTAAAGAATCACGGTTGTCAGCGCCAGGCTCGGCCCCTGGAGCGCGCCGGGGATGTTGAGCGGATCGCCGCCCAGGATGTTCTTGTACATCAGGCGGAAAATCCCGGCTGGCTCCTTCAGCCACGTCACCGGCTCCAGCCCGAGGAAGCGCAGCACCTGGTTAGCGAGGCTGGTATCATCCAGCTTGAAGATGACGATGAACACCGTTGCGGTTGCCACACTGGGGGCGATATAGGGCATGAAGTAGATCACGCGAAACAGCGATTTGCCCCAATCGATTTCGGAGAACAGCAGATACGCCAGAAACAGACCCAGCGCCAGTTGGATCGGCACCGTCCCAACTGAATACATCGCGGTGCGGACCAGCGCATCGAACGTGTCATCCGCCTCGCGGCCACCCAGCGCAATCGTGCGTGGCAGCTCGCTGATCGTCAGCCAGCCGCCGACCATCAGCAGCACCGCCAGCAGGATCGTCAGCCCGAAGCCAAGCCTGGTCTCGCGCTTCTGGGCGCTCTGCCAGACCTGATAGGCGACGCCGATCAGCAGCGCGCCAACCGCGATCAGAAAGACCTGCGGCCAATAGAGCAGCCGTGCGGCGAGCGCCTCCGGCCGCAGGATCGCCGGCGGGGCGACATCGTAGACGTAGCGATACGCCAGCTTGAACTGATCCTGCGACAGCGCCCGCATGGCGTTAGCCGCCTGCCGGTTGAGCTGGACCGCGCCGAGCAGGTAGAAGAACAGGACCGCGATCGCGATACCCAGCAGAATCCGGCCTCGGCCCAGCCAGCGAGCTACGCGCGGACGTTCTTCTTCGTCAAGCTGGCGGCGCGTGTGGTTGATGGTGTAGATCGCGGCCATACTGACAAAGACGCCGAGCGCCGCAAGTAACTGCTTGCTCAGCGGCTCGGTGCGCCCGTTGACGCGGATCACGCTCTCGCCGATCGTCATCGCGTTGTAAATCTCAGTCTGCCGTAGAATCTGCGCGTCCTCGGCGGGGATCTCAACCCGCAGGCTTTCGCCCATCGGCAGACCAGTGATCACGCCTTCGGCGGTCGTGCCATCCGGCAGAACGACCTGCACTTTCTGATTGTTAACAAACGCCGCCACCAGCCCGCCGAGACGGTCCGGCGAGAGCGAGGCATACGCTTCCGGCGCCAGCGGCGCCTCAATCGTCTCGCCGTGCACTTCCACCTGTACCATCAGGTCGTCGGGCGGCTCCAGCCCGGCGATCACCGCGCCGTCTGCCGGGACTTCGACGCGCGCGTTCAGCACTCGCTGGTTGAATATCCGGGCGGCGATCGCCTGCGCCTGCTCGACATCCCCTTCCATCTCGCTCGCGGTGAACAGCGCCAGCAGGATCGCCAACAACATGAACAGGCCGATCATCAGCGTCGCGCTGACATAGTTCAGGTAGGCGAAGCGCCCCATACGCGGCAGCACGCGGGCCAGCGCCCAACCAGCCACCGCCAGGATCACGGCCCATCGTGCCAGCGACAGCACGCCCTCCAGCTCGATGCGCCGCCCGATCATCCACACCAGCCCGCCAAGCGTGATCAGCGCCAGCGACTCAGCCAGCGCGCGCCGGGAGGCAGGCGTCGGCGGGCGCTGAAGGGCCTCGGCAATGAAGTATCCGGCTGTCGCCAGCAGGAACAGGATCAGCGGCAGATAGTCATATGCCCGCGAGCCGGTGACGAAGT